>JAJHRJ010000006.1 GCA_020832865.1 Desulfurococcaceae archaeon | reverse complement strand
TGTTAAGGGTAAACACCACACAGTAGTAATCGGTGTTGGGGATGTTATTACGTTAATTAAGGAGAAGTGGGAGAAGCACGAGTTAGACTACGTTAAGAGGTTTAGTACGCGTAGACCCAGAATAATTATTGTAGTACTTGACTATGATGAGGCGTGTATAGCTCTACTATTTGAGCAGGGGGTTAAGTATTTATGGGAGCATGTAGCCAATATGCCAAGTAAAGTCTATAGCGTAAACTACGAGGATTACTTAAAGAGCTATGTTGCGAGCGTCGTTACCAGCGTCTTAGAGATCTCTGCGAGAGAGCGCGTTGACATAGTTATAGTTGCAGGGCCAGGAGAACTTAAATACCGAGTGGCTAGCGCCGTCAGAGAGAGACTAGAACTACCAGTTTACACAGACTCCGCATCAATTGGTGGCTGTCCCGGAGTACGAGAAGTCCTCTTCAGAGACGTGATGAAGAAAGTTGCAGGGGAATTTCAGCTTATCAAGGCTCGCGAGGTATTTGAGCTCTTCAAAGAGCTTCTCAGTAGAGAGTCAGGCATGGTTGTATATGGGCTAGAAGACGTGTTCACGGCTTGTCAATTAGGGGCCGTGAAGACTCTTATCATAGTAGATGACTTTTTGAAGTTTAGTAGTAATGAGGAATTTGAGAAAATACAGGCACTATTGAGGGCTGCTTATGAGAAGAGGTCAGAAATATACATAATTCCTGGCAGTAGTGATCTGGGGCAAGAACTCCGCGGTTTTGGAGGCATAGTCGCTATTTTGAGATTTAAAATTCATTTATTCTGAGCTTTAGTGCTAGCTGAGTGAACCGTGAACTCTCCGTAGTAGATCTCTTTCGCGGAATAGGCGTTCTAGGGCTTCTTCAAAGCTCTCATCTGGCAACAGAGCTGTCTTCGCAAATATCCCCGTTCTTCCAACTTCATCTCTCCTAGTTAGCACCTTAACTCTCTCTAAGACTATGTCAATGCTTACTCCTAAAACCCTTGCAACGTAGTCTTCCCACCCAATAACTGGCAGCTCTTCATGCCCAATTGGCGTAGGCTTAATTAGTACTAAGCTCTTATTTACACCTGGTACACGCTTGTCACCTAGTAGATCTTGGTGCTTTAAGTAACCACCGAATTTGTAGAATTCAAGCTCTTGTGGTTTAAAATCAAGAAGAGGAAAACTCACAATTTTGCGCTCATACTCGTCTAGTACAATAACTCCCTTTGGAGTACTTGTAGGAGTGGCTACTACGATGTAGCGACCTCGAGGCTTATAGTTATGTCTCTCAAGTAGGAACTCTACTAAGTACGGTGGAATCCTAAATGGTATTATTACATCTATATCGCTCTCGGGGCCAACATCTCCACGTGCTACGCTACCGTGAAGCCAGACCTCAACGCCACTAGTCGCGAAAATACTCATGATCTCGAGTGCCTGTGATCTAAGCTCTCGGAGGAGCCTCCAGTGGTTTTCATCATAAATAACCTCTCTAAACTCAGGCACACGTCTAACTCTAGTACGGCGCATTTACAGCTAAACACCACTCCTAAAATGAGCCCGCAGACGCGGCCCCATGTGAGTGTATAAGACCACACGTCAGAGCCTCTCCACGCGGGCTCATCCCCGGTGACCCATGAACGCCTGTGTCCAGAGTTAGGTTGCTCCCTTCCGGGCCTGGCCTGGTTCCTCCGGCTAAGGTGGTTAGCCCTCTTCCTCCGAAGAGGGCTCCACCTCCACAGGCCCCATGGGGCGGGGCTCACAGCCTCACGTGGGGGATGACGTGTGATCTTATACACTCACATAGTTATCTGCCCCAGCTGGCGCTGGGGCCTGCCCGCGTCCGCGGGCTCCACTAAATATATCTACGTGGTCTTTTATATTTCCGCTAGGAGAGGGTTTTTTAATTGATTACTAGAGTGTTTTAAGTCCAGAGCCTGTAAGCACTAAGAGTACGCTGTTATTTTCTGGTATTTTCTTTGAAATTTTCTCATACGCGGCGAAGACGGTTGCTGATGTGGGCTCCACGGTGAATCCCCACTCCCAGAGTGTTTTATGTGCTCTTAATATCTCGCTATTACCCACTAGTACTACATTGCCACCTGTTCTCCTAATAGCCGACACTATTTCAGCTAATCTTGGAGGATTAGAGACCATTATGCCATCTGCAAGTGTAGAGGGCTCGCCGGGTAAGCTCTCTCCATACATAGCTGTATACACTGGCTGTACACTGTACCCCTGCACAGCCACTACCCTGGGGACTCTACTAGTAAGACCCTGGTTTCTTAGTTTTTCAAATCCGTAGACTAAGCCGAGTAATAGCCCGCCAGAGCCTACAGGAGCAATCACGTAGTCTGGGACGCCTACATCCTCGTAAACTTCGTAGGCAATTGTGGCGTGACCCACAATGTATATCGGGTTCCATAAGTGAGCTACATAGTAAGAGCCAGGTTCATTAATGTAACTATAAATGGCTTTACTAGCACCAAGACGGCCCTCTGTCTCTATGATTAACCCGCCGAGTTGTCTAATAGCCTTCTTTTTACCTTCAGGAGCCTCTTTCGGCATTACAATAACGGGGTCTAACCCATATAGCTTAGAGTAGAGAGTCACAGATATACCTGTATTACCACTAGTATCAACAACGCACTTCTTAAATCCCATTTTAAACCCATAGTACACGGCGAGAGCTGTGCCGCGGTCTTTGAAGCTACCACTGGGGTTTAAGTACTCTAATTTAAATAAGAGGTTATGAGATCCTATTTTCTCCACGACTATAGGTGTAAACCCTTCTCCCCTATGTTTCTCAGGCACAAATGGGAGAAATCCAGTATAACGCTTCCACATGTTCTTCGACTCTGTAATTTTTCCAGAGATATTGTATAGTAGACTGAGAGGAGCACTACACTGTGGGCACTTCCAGTAATAATGTGAGTAGAGGTCTTCTTCAAAGCCACACTGTGGGCATTTCCATCTGGACAAAAAGGTCACCGTGTAGAACTACTTTGAAGTATAAATTTAAATTTTGTAAAATATACTAAGATAGCCTATGAGGGTGCCTTTATGAAGGCGTCTTCAAGAATCATTGTATATATACTAATAGTAATGTTACTCAGCCTACTAGTATTACCACTAAACATCACGAGGGCTCAGCAGGAGAAAATATATGTGGCGTTTATATGGCACTATCATCAACCATGGTACTATAGTCCAGATGAGGCATATTTTATACTACCATGGGTTAGAATGCACAGTGTTGGAAACTACTATAAAATGGCCTATATACTCTCAAAATACCCAGATATTAAAGTGACATTTACTTTCTCGGGGTCTCTGCTAGAGCAGATCGCTGACTACGTGGAAAACGGGAAAATGGATCTCAGGGAGATTATTTCTTGGAGAATTGTAAATGGAACCTTAACAATGAATGATGTCTTTAATATGCTGAGAATACCAGGAGGATTCTTCGACATAAACTGGGCTAGAATAGTAGAGAAGTCTCCTAGGTATAGAGGATTACGTGATACTGCTCAAGCCTTATTTTCTAACTGCTCACGAATAGCCACAACCGAGGAGGAATTAGTAAACTGTGTTGTAATGGGCTTTACTAGAGGTAATCTACTAGGACAAGAGGTAATAGATCTCGCGGTGATGTTTAACCTACTCTGGATAGATCCACAGGTAGCTCAAGAACAATACCCGGACATTCGCGGTTTAATGGCAAGAGCGTATTCAGAAAGATACCCTAATTTTACCGTGGACGATTTACGCCTTATACTTAGTGTACACAGGGACATAATGTCAAAGATAATACCACTCTATAAAGACCTCGCAGCCAGAGGTCAAATAGAAATCATACCAGTACCTTATAGTCACCCGTTAGCACCTCTATTAGCAGACGCTGGGCTAGACGAAGACCTTGAGGTGCATGTTAACCTCGCGGTGAACTTATTTAGAAAACACTTCAACTTCACGCCTACAGGTGTTTGGCCAGCTGAGCATGCGGTGAACGAGTATGTAGTTAGAGCATTTAAGAGGGCTGGTGTGAACTGGACCGTTACTGATCAATCCATATTAGCGGCTACAGGAGCCGATGTGGGCAACATTAATAATCTCGGTGTACCCTGGTATATTGACTTTCCAGAGGGTAAACTGTACATTGTGTTTAGAGAGACTACACTAAGTAATCTAATAAGCTTTCAGTATAGTGGCTGGGATCAGGATCAAGCCGTCAATGATCTAGTGAATAGAATACTGGCTTACAGGTCGTCAGCTCAAGGTCCTAGACTAGTAGTAGTAGCTCTAGATGGTGAAAACCCGTGGGAGCATTACCCGGAGTTCGGCACAGTTTTTCTCAATAAGCTATACTCTAGGCTCAGTGAACTTCAGAGTCAAGGGCAGTTAGAGACAGTAACACCCTGGGAGTTTATACAGAGATTTCCTGGAATAGCCAGAGAACTACCACTAAGGAACTACGAATACTTAGATCTAGCTGGAAAAGACATATCTAATATACCACAGGGTAGCTACGGAGATGCTTACAGTGAATTACCAAGGAGAACTGTAACTGCAAGACTGCCTGAAGGCTCTTGGGGAGGAGATCTCGCAACATGGATTGGGCAGAGACAGGAAAACGCGGCTTGGATGTGGATGATTAAAGCTCGAGAAGACACCATGAGGGTCCTTGGTGTAAGCAGCTTTAGAGACCTCTACGCAAAGTACCCTAACGTAGCTAAGTACTTACTAAAAGCCCAGGCTAGTGACTGGTGGTGGTGGTATGGAGGTGATGGAGGCGGATCCGCGGCGCCTTTTGACCCACTATTTAAGGCTTACTTGAGGAGAGTTTATGAGCTGTCTAATATGACGGCTCCTCAGTACCTACTACTTACAGCTTATCCTGACGGCACACCAATAGGGACATTAAACACCGTTCCTCCATCTATAGCCGAGAGGCCTCCAGTAATAGATGGTCAAATAGAGGCTCTCTGGAGTCAACTCGTTAGTGAGAACAGGGCTCTTAGAGTTCTAGTTGGGAAACTAGTGCGTGAAGTTTACGTAGCATTAGATACTCAGGTCTTATACTTCGCTGTGAATATGAGTGTGAGTGATCTTAGAGACGTCGCAGTGGGAGTCTACTTTACCACGCCTAATACGTCTCTATCACCGTATATGCCGGGCTTTAACCTGTACCCGAGAAGCAGTAATATTGACCTCGGAATATACTTAGCAAGGGAGATCCTAGTAGACTTCACTACGCGTAAAGCTTATGTAAACACAGCTACAAATGGCACGTGGAGCCAGATTCACGTGGTTGATGTCTATGTTAGCGGTATATCTGGCTCTTACTCAGCGGAGTTCTCGGTTAAAATAAGTGACTTAGAGCTGGCCGAAGGCGAGCTAGCCTACATGGCTGTAGTAGTCTACATAAACAATACAGCTACAGAGTGGTCTTCGAGGCTTGGACTAGCTTACCAGCTATTTATACCTAAACCTGTGGGCATTGTTGGCAAAGTAATATTCGAGATGAGTGATCCTACTGGGGACGATGACGGTCCAGGAGGCTTTAAGTATCCGAGAGCTAGCGTATTTATACCAGGAGTATTTGACTTAGTGAAGTTCACTGTTAGAGACGCTGGAGATAAAGTAGTATTCGTGTTTACATTTAGAGAGCTCGGCGGGAATCCGTGGAATGGTCCTAATGGGTGGAGTATGCAGCAAGTACATGTTTACATTAAAACAACGCTTAGTGTAGAAGGCCGCTATGATACCTTTGGACTAAACGCTACTGTAGCTCACGGGTGGCATATGGCGCTAATAGTTGCTCCAGGCTGGGGCACAGACCCCGTGCCTGTTGGTGAGAAGACAGGGCTCTACTATTATGACAAGGAAACTCCACTAGTACAAGACAGTTCTTTGAGAGCATACGCAGACCCCACTACTAAGTCTATCATTGTCGAGGTCTCAAAGGCAGTCCTCTACGACGTAGAGAATATAGCTGACTGGGTATACGTCGTTGCTGTAACAAGCCACGATGGATACGGGCCTCAGAGGATAAGACCATTTATTATTGGTGGAGGAGAGTGGGCAGTGGAAGTACCAAGCACCACTGAGTACGCGCAGGCTACTCTAGCAGGCGTTATCCCACGTATACTAGATTTATTAGCCCCGACAGCAAGCGATCAATACAATATTCTCAGAAGCTTTAATGCGGTTAAACGTGAACCAGCTAAACTCATAGGTGTAAGTCGTCAAGGATTATACACTCTAACCCCATCACTCACGCCAACAGAGACACCTACAACTACAACCCCCACAGTCTCCACTATATTAGAGTTATTAAAGAAGCCCGAAGTAATAGCTGTAATAGTAGTGATAATAGTGGTAGTTGCACTAGTAGCAGGTATCAAGATCGCCTTAAAGAGAATTAGAGAATAGAGCACATTGACTTTTTTAATAATATTTTTATTCTTAACTCCATTTAACTATGTCTACGCTCCTTCGGTAATTCTTGACTTAAACTCTAGTTGCACTGGTATTTAATTCCCCATGTAGTATTAATTACTAAGTACCTGTTACAGGGCTCACTCTATGGCGAAAGTTGAGCTCAGGGATGTTGTTAAGAGATTTGGTAAGGTGATCGCAGTTAACCGCGTTAGCCTTAATATTAGTGATAAGGAGTTTTTCTCACTTCTAGGTCCTTCGGGATGCGGTAAAACCACTGTTCTCAGAATTATAGCTGGACTAGAGTTTCCAGATGAGGGAGATGTTCTAATAGACGATAAAGTAGTTACACATCTTCCACCTAAAGATAGAGACGTTGCAATGGTCTTTCAGAACTACGCGCTATATCCGCACATGAGTGTATTTGACAATATAGCTTTCCCACTAAGTGTGAGGAGAAGAGAATTGAAGCTATCAAAAGAAGACATAAGGAAAAGGGTTATTGAAGTAGCAAAGCTACTAAATATCGAGGAGTTACTTAA
This sequence comes from Desulfurococcaceae archaeon, assembly GCA_020832865.1. The sequence goes on along the minus strand of JAJHRJ010000006.1, from coordinate 6,553 downwards.
ACGGTATCCCTCACAGCTAAGTGGTGGAGAGCAACAGCGTGTTGCCTTAGCGAGAGCTCTAGTGAGGAGACCTAGAGTTTGGCTTCTCGACGAGCCTCTCAGTAACCTTGATGCTAAGTTAAGAGTTGCTATGAGAAGTGAACTCAAAAAACTTCAGAAAACCCTTGGAATAACAACAGTCTACGTTACACACGATCAAGTGGAAGCCATGAGTATGGCTGATAGAATAGCTGTAATGAATAAAGGTAAAGTCTTACAGGTGGGTACACCGGATGAGCTTTATTACAAGCCCTTAGACACCTTTGTAGCGACATTTATTGGCTCTCCACCTATGAATCTAGTATCATGTATCCTTGAGGAGCAGTCAACTAGTCACACGTATAAGGTTCCTGTAGAATATAGTGGCGGCATTATAGGAGAAGGGGAGGTCTCTACGCGATTTAAGCTGAGATGCGCGGATGTAGTAGAAATACCACTAGCACCAAAATACGCTGAGCTACTCATGAAAAGTGGAAGAGAATTCCTTCTGGGAATCCGACCCGAACACATTGAAATAGTTAAGACTAAGCCTGAACTAGAAATTGGTGTTGCAAAGTCAAAAGTAGAAGTAACTGAACCCCTCGGCTCAGAGGTTATCACTACTGTACTACTAGGCTCAGAGCTCGTAAAAGCAAGAACACGCCCAGAAATGAAAATATCGCCTGGTGATGAAGTATATTTAAAATTAGATCTTAAGAGGGCTCTAGTATTCGACAAGAAAACAGGAAAGTTAGTAATATAGAGAGATACTATGTAACTAAACATAGTAAGTACAATCAGCTCACAGATCTCTATATGCTATCTTTATAGGTACCATGATAAAATTGTTTGAAAACACGCCTATATAGTCTAATTTCATAAGCATGCTCTTTACTACATATTGAGAAGTGGAGGGCTGTAGCGGGCACACAGTACAATACACATGGTCCAGCCACTAGATCTGTAATTTTGTGTTTTTATCATCTATACTACAACATATATCGCTGACACGGTAGTTTTGTACTATAAGCTCTACATGGAGTTGTGAAGTGGGAGTGCATATAAGTGCTTTATAAAGCTTTAAATATCTTCTTAGAAGAGATCTCACCTATTCACTACACGCATTGTTAGCTTGTAGGATTAGTGGGTAAATTTACATGAGCACTCGGAGTGTAAAGATCGACTCGCAGTTTCTGAGAAATGTTCTACTCGACGTTCATAGGGTGTGCTGGAGCAGGGAGAACATAGATAAGCTTAGAAGAGATCTGCGTGAAATTCTCAGCGGTGTCGGCGGTGAAGAGCTAATAAATGATATCTTGAAGGCGAACTGTAAGTAGAGTGTTTACTTAGTTCTAGTTAAAGGTAACCGTGATCACGTCTATAAGGACAGCGCTTACTCTATAACTATACAATGTTCTATACAATGTTTTAATTTAATGCTATTAGTACCAGTCACTTGGAGCATAAAATAAAGCTTTCACAATACTAAGCATGGTGGTATTGTGTGTCCAGGTGTTTAATGATAGCGAGGTTTCAGCCACTTCACTATGGGCACTTACACACTATAGAGCACTGTCTTTCAGCTCACAGCGAAGTTATCATTGTTGTAGGCATGGCTAGTCAAAGCCATACGCCCGAGAACCCCTTTACAGCGGGAGAGAGAATTGAAATGGTTCGCAGAGCTCTCAAGTGGAGAGGGTATGACTTATCAAGGATCATTACTGTTACTCTGCCAACACTAGAGGTTAATAAGACAGCTGTCCACTACGTGAAGCTATATAGTCCTGCTTTCGATGTGGTTGTCACTCTTAACCCTATCATCCGCAGGCTTTTCACCGAGGAGGGTTATAAGGTGAGTGAACCCCCAGCTTTTAACAGGGAAATACTTAGAGGCAGCGTTATAAGGAGACTAATGGCTAGTGGAAGTGATGAGTGGAGAAAATATGTGCCACTACCTGTCGCTGAGTTCATCGAGGAAATAGGTGGAGTTGAGAGAGTGAGAGCACTCTATACTGAGAGGCTTCCAGGATACTACGTAGCGGTTTAGTGAGGGGGTGACGCCTGGTTTTGCAGGCAATTCCCGTTTTTAAATGCAACATGTGCGGGGAGTGCTGTAAGCTGTCCCCAATATCTCTTTTACCTCATGAGGGAATTGTTCTGAGGGAGCTTAGTGAAATCATAGGTGTAGAAGTAAAATTTACCCCTGGATACACTGTTTACGACGCTATTAGTGGTGTTAATATAGCTTTTAGCTACATACTTCACCTTAATGAGAACTCTAAGTGCCCATTTTTACTTGACAATAAGTGCTCAATACACTACATATATAAGCCATACATATGCAGGTCATTTCCGTACATACCACGTCACGTGAGGTATAGTATTGATGATGTAAATAGATATATCACCGCAGAGGCGGACTACGGATTAAGCCTAGCGTGCTATATTGTTAGGAGAGACAAGGAGGTTTTAGAGAAGTATAGTGGAAAGCACAGTGTACTTGTACACTACCTGCGGGACGAGTACTTAGCATCAGTTGAAGCTGAGAACATTAGGCTACTTCTCCTATACCTGCTCTCGGTACTGTGGAGGGAGGGATTAGTGAACATTAAGCCTAGCGTCCCAGGTGCACGGGTTATAAGCCTCTACGAGTTCTTAAGAAGCTACTTCCCCGAGCTACCCTCAAGATTAAATCTAGATAAGGTTCTAGTCAAGGTGAGAAAGTGGAGCAAAAACTACTAGACTCTAAGACTATATTTAAGCTCAGAGTACTAGAGGAGCTGAGTAAACGCGAAGTAGTTGACTTAGATGAGCTCTCAGGCGAGCTCGGAGTACAAGCTACTGAGATCTCAGCTATTATAGACGAGATGAGGAAAAACTACCTTATCAGAGTTGAAGACTCCAGTGTGATATGGTTAGCTGGAGATAACCCGTCTAGAATAAAACCGTGGGGATGGAGCTACATCTACAAGACCATAGTTGGCTCTACAATGCACGTTGCAAAGAGATTACCGTCATGGAGTATAGTAGTGGCGGAGTACCAGGTACACGGCTATGGTAGACACGGTAAAGAGTGGATAAGTGATCTTGGTGGCGTCTGGATCACTTTTAAATTCCCGCTAGAGGAGCAAATAGCTCAGTACTTGCCAATAGCTATTCCCGTAATTCTCTGTGAGCTGTTTAAGGAGAAGTTTAGCGTTGACGCTAAGATCAAGTGGCCAAATGACATAGTTGTTAACAGGGGAAAGCTAGCTGGAATTATAATTGAGGGAGAGTACTACAAGAACAGGCTTCACGTGTATGCGGGAATAGGCATAAACGTTAATAATGATCCGAAGTTAGAGAAAGCTGTGAGCCTAAAGAATATAACTGGTAAATTAGTACCGAGAAATAGAATAATATCATATCTCTCAGGTGTAATGGGGAGAATAGAGAAGTATATTGAGAACTACAAGAAATTACAGGCTCAGTACTTAGAGCTTTTAGAGACACTTGGAAGGCGAGTAGCAGTACTAGTATTAGGGGACGGCGCCATTACGGGGAAGGTTATAGGTGTAACAGAGACTGGAGACCTCGTAGTTGACACGGGAGTAGAGAAAGTTAAGTTATCAAGTACAGAGGTATACGAGTTAAAGTATCTATAAGTGAATACGATCACTCACTCTAGATTAGTCAAGTACTTATCTAACATGGGTATGTGTTTTGTTCACTGATAGTTTAACCAATAGCTTAAATGAGTACCTAGCGCGCGCGTGTGGTACTCGAGAAGTTGGAGTTATATATGAGAGAGTAGAGATGACTGGTGAGCCTGAACCTGGACCAGACATTTACAGCTTGGATTTACCTGGGCCACTAATAAGAGTCCTCGAAAAACGCGGTATTAGGAGACTATATAGATTTCAATACGATGCCTACAGGGAGATCTTGAATGGCGAGAACGTAGTAATAGTCGCGGGAACTGGGACGGGGAAGACGGAGGCTTTTTTCATACCGTTAGCTAAGGCTGTTTTGACTAGTAATGAGAAGAAGTACCCGTACGCCATTGTAGCTTACCCGACTAAGGCGTTAGCCAGGGATCAGGTTAAGAGGTTCTCAGAGTACTTAGTTTACAAGACGCTTAGCGTGGGAATATATGATGGCGACACGTCTCAGCATCAACGTAGAAAAATAGCCCATATCCCCCCATCGATAATTGTGTCAAACCCGGATATGATACATGTTGGGCTAGTTTACAGTCCACACGTTAGGAGGTTTATTGAGAATGCGAGGTTTTTTGTCTTCGATGAGTTACACGTCTATGAGGGGGTTTTGGGATCTCACTTACACCACTTAGTGCACAGAGTTAAGTTATTTAAGAAGATGAGTCCACAATTCATAGCATCATCAGCCACGATCGCTAATCCGAGAGATTTCGCGGAGAGTATTTTTGAGGAGAAGTTCAAGGTCGTGCAGGGAAGCCTATTGAGAAGGGGAACTGCAGTTCATATACTAGTCTCTGCAGGTCTTCTAAGCAGGTGGACAGTGACTTCACACATTGTCTCATTTCTAGCGGAGAACAACTTGAAGTTTGTAGTATTTGTAGATAGTCAGCAAATGGCTGAGGTTTTAGCAAGGACTATTGAGAAGAAGCACGAGGTGAAAATAGGCGTTCATAGAGCCGGCTTATCACAGGAGATTAGAAAGAGCGTCGAAGAACAGCTGAGACAGGGCAAAATAAATGGAGTAATTTCAACGCCAACACTAGAACTGGGTATTGATATTGGAACAATAGACGCTGTAGTAATGGCCGCGCCAGCTCCATCCTACGTGAAGTATTTGCAGAGAGCTGGTAGAGCGGGGAGGCGGGGAAAGGGGTATGTCATAACAGTGCTAGCGGACGACCCAATAGACGCCTACTACGCTAATCGCCCAGAGGAGTTCTTCGACCAGGAGCTAACGCCGAGCATTATTGAGCCCCTCAACGAGGAGGTGTTAAAGACACACGTAATAGCTTATCTCCTTCAAGCTGGACGTGCACGTGTAAATAGCCTCCCTGCAGAGTGGGTGCGAGTTATAAATGACTTAGTAGTTGACAGGGTAGCAAAGTTGTATGGTTCACATATAGCAGTGAACTACACAAGGGCCAGGAGGCTCTTCACTGAGAGATCTAGTATCAGGTCCACAGGCCCCGAGATCGAGGTTGTTGATGAAGAAGTCGGAGAAGTTATAGCAACGCGTGAACTCCCACTGGCCGTACTAGAGCTGTATCCGGGGGCTATTTACCTATATTCTAAAACCCCATACAAGGTTATAGCACTAGACTTAGAGAAAAAGCAAGCTAGAGTTAAGAGGATTAAAGAAGATATTGAAGTCTATACGAGGCCACTTTACACAGTAGACATTGCAGATTACGAGGTTTTAGTAGAGAGGACCTCGGAGTTTGGCTTTAAAGTTAATTACAGTAGAGTGCTTCTTGAACTAGTAGTTGATAAATACATTGTAAGGGACTCATACAGCGGCGAAGTAATCACTACCGTTGAGCTCTCATCTCCCCTAGTCTACAAGTATGTCACGAGGGCAGCTCTCTTCAAACTCCCAGAGTACAGCGAGCTCGGTGTCGGGGGGTGTGCAGAGGCGTATCACGCTATTGAGCACGCGACTATATCTGCTAGTAGAGTAACTATTGGTGCGGGGCTCACTGATCTTGGTGGTGTGAGTTATCCTAGTGGAGATATAGCTGTATACGATGCTGTAGTAGGTGGTAGTGGTCTCTCGAAACTTCTCTATGAGAGACTGGAAAGAACCCTCAGAGTCGTATATGAAATAGTGAGTAAGTGTAATTGTGAAGATGGCTGTCCAAGATGTATATACAGCCCATACTGCGGTAACAATAACAGAGTACTCTCTCGGAGGAAAGCGCTATACGTGCTTAAAAACGCACTCTATCGTGGAAAACCCGTGGAGGAGTCGCCATTAACGAGCAAATACGGAAGTCCTCTCGTGTAGTTATTTAGTCCTCTCGGCCATCTCTCAAATTTAAAACATAAAAAACCGAAGAAACGCGTTTAGGTTAAATTACTAACTAGGTGGGTGAGGGATCTGTACATAGCAGTTACTGGTGGAGCAGGGTTTATTGGAAGTCACCTAGTTGACAGGCTAGTAGAGCTTGGCTACAGCATTAGAGTTATTGATAACCTGAGTTCTGGGAGTATTGAGAACATTAAACACCACTTAAAGAGCAAAAACGTGGAGTTTGTAAATATTGATATAAAGAACTTTGAGGAGGTGAGAAAAGCCCTTAGAGATATCGAAGTAGTGTTTCATTACGCGGCTAACCCCGAGGTCCGCATTAGTACAACTAGCCCTGATATTCATTTCAGAGAGAATATTGTTGCTACGTTTAATGTTCTCGAGGCTTCGAGAATAGGTGATGTGAGAGAAGTTGTATTTGCGTCTTCAAGCACAGTTTATGGTGAAACACCCGGAGGACCTCTTCCCGAAGACGCGCCTTTAAGACCTGTATCTGTCTATGGGGCGAGTAAGGCGTCTTGCGAGG
>JAJHRJ010000068.1 GCA_020832865.1 Desulfurococcaceae archaeon | reverse complement strand
ATTCTCCCAGGTAAGGGTATAAGAATACACATGACTATGAGGCAGCCAGAACTGGGGAAAATAGATTGGATCAAGGAGAAGAAGTCAAAAAGCTGAAAGAAAAGCCTATCGCAGCTGTTTCGAGTTTCCTATAGGTTTTTAAGGCTTGACATTACTATACACCTTGATGGGGTTCCCTGTGAGGGGTGAGAGCCCGCGGAAACTCTCCCCGAGGGGAGCAACTCAAGATGTGGGGTCTCTGGGGTGACCCTGAACGCCCCTAAGCCCAATGAAAACCCGAGTGGGATGCAGGGGAAAAGAGATGAGGCAATGACCATAAGACAATATAAACACATATAAGAGCTGAACCCCTTTTATTCCCCTAAAGCTTAGACCCTATTAAGCGTGATCATAGTGAGTGCAAAGAAGAGTATTCCGTTTAAAGCCTGTGTGTCTTGTAGAACACTAGTAGACAGAGAGGTCGAGGTCTGCCCTAACTGTGGCTCAAGAGAGTTCACTGAGGAGTGGAGTGGGGTTATAATAACAATAGACCCCGAGAACTCGGAGTTAGCGAAGACACTAAGTATTACTGGTAAGGGAAGATATGCCATTAAACTCGAATAAAGTCTCCCTAGCTCTACCAGCACTACTATTACCCGCTGAGTTTCGAAGACACCTAGCCACTCCTCAAGGCACACTTTACGTTACTCCACAACGCGGAGATGTTTTCGGCTTAGAGGCGACAGTCTCAATTGGAGATGTTGTTTCAGCTAGGCATAGAACTACTATTAGAGTTGTAGACTATAAGAGCATGAGGCGAACTCGCCTTAACATAGCTATGGAAGACTCCGGGAAGACTAGAGTAATTATTAACTCACCGGGCTCACTGAGCTTAAACGCTATTACTATAGCTAATGCCACGAGAACAGGTTATGTTCGCGTGCTAGGAGAAGAGGACTTACTCGTAATACCTTATCTAGCCTGGAGAGAGAGAATTAGCATCCTATATGGGCAACCAGGTGTTGGTGTCGTGAAATTAGAGTCAAGTGTGAATTTGGCTTTAAAAATACTAAAAATACTTAAACCTACAGTAGTCACATACAGGCTAGGTGAGTCTTGTGAGTAAACACGTGAGATTACTAGATAAGTATGACTGCGAGGTTGTGAGAGAGTACTATAATCCACTAATAAAGAGGAGAGAAATAGAGCTTAACTTATTTCACGGCAAGGATGGCACACCAAGTAGGGGTGTATTAAAGAGAGCTATAGCTAGCCTCTATAACGTTGACATAAACCTCGTGTTTATTAGGTTTATTAAAACAGAGTATGGTATGAGTGTAAGTAGAGTAAAAGTCCACATCTACGAGAACCCGGATCGAGCTAGGGCTTTTGAACCAGAGTACATTATTAAGAGAGATGAAGAATCACTTTCAAAACTAACTCAGACGACTCAGCCAACCCAGTAGGTGAGTAACTATGCCCTATATTCACAGACTCTATGAGGTTGATATAAAGAACTGGTCTATTAAGAGGAAAAACAAGATATGCCCTAAGTGCGGGTCATTCATGGCCTTTCACAAGCAGCCTGTTTCACGATGGCACTGTGGCAAGTGCAATTACGTTGAATACGTGAAGTAGAAGATCCAATTAACTGGCATCAAGGACTCTTAGTAATGTTAAGAGGTCAGCACTTTAAAGTCCCCGTACAGACGCCTCCTGTAAAGGAGCGGTTAATTGTTCTTGGAGTAGAGTCTACGAGTCATACTTTTGGAGTGGGTGTAGTAGAGTTTCACGATCACACTGTGCGAGTACTCGCTAATGTTTTAAGCCAGTATAAGCCTGAGAAGGGGGGAATACATCCGAGTGAAGCCGCTCAACATCACGTTAACACAGCACACACTGTAGTTAAAAAGGCACTAGCGGAGGCGGAGATCAATATAAACAGTGTAAATGTTGTAGCCGTTGCTGTGGGGCCTGGACTAGGCCCATGTCTCAGAGTGGGGGCTACATTAGCGAGGTTCATATCCGCCTACTGGAATAAGCCGCTGGTAGCTGTTAATCACGCTGTTGCACACATAGAAATAGGGAAACTCATGAGTGGAATGGTAGACCCCTTAGTAGTCTACATTTCGGGGGGAAATACTCTCGTGGCTGTTCAAAGAAATAAAAAATACAGAATCTTAGGAGAGACGCTAGATATACCGCTCGGAAACCTACTAGATACTTTTGCCCGCGAAGTAGGCATAGCTCCACCCTACGTAATCAGTGGTAAACACGCAATTGACGTGTGTGCAGAGTGGAGTAGTGAATTTATACCTCTCCCATACACTGTGAAGGGATCCGATTTAAGCTTCTCAGGACTATTAACAGCCGCCTTGAGAATGGCTAGAGAATCTGGAGGCAATAAAGCACACCTAGGCAAGATCTGTAATAGCCTAAGAGAGACGGCATTTAACATGCTAATAGAAGTTGCTGAGAGGAGCTTAATGCTAACTGATAAGAGAGAAATTCTACTAGTGGGTGGTGTTGCATCTAACACTACACTCAGAGAGAAGTTTGAAATTTTAGCTAAATTCTATGGTTGCAGGTATTATGGTACACCACCAGAAATAGCGGGAGACAACGGCTTAATGATCGCTTATACTGGTTTACTCCAGTACCTCTACGGTAAGGTTACAAAGCCTGAAGACCTGGTTATAAGGCAGCGCCTTAGGCTCGACGAGGAGACTTATCCGTGGCTACCTTAACCTCAATCCTCATCGCTAGAGGCGCTGAAGCAGAAGTATACTCAGGTGATTTTCTAGGTTTAAGAGTTATTATTAAGAAGAGAGTTAGTAAGCCATTTAGAAACCCCGTGTACAATAAAGTATTCATTGAATCTAGGACTCGAATTGAGGCTAAAATACTCTCAGAGCTCTACTTAGCTGGACTCCCAGTCCCCCCAGTACTCCTCGTAGACGAAGAGGCTGGGATCATCGTAATGGGCTATGTAGATGGCTCTAGACTCTCAGATGCGCTAG
>JAJHRJ010000067.1 GCA_020832865.1 Desulfurococcaceae archaeon | reverse complement strand
AGAGTTCACGGCGAGAAAATCCCCCTAATTAAACCAGAGCACTACCTTGTGCTCAAGGCTAGGCAGGGAGTTGACGTCAATAAGCTTAAAAAGTACATCTCTGAGCTAAAAGCCAAGGGGGTATTAAATAAGAAGCTAATTGAGCAAACTATAAGCCTATACCCTCCAGCTGAGCAGAGAGTTATAGTTGGGAGACTAGAGGAAGCTGGACTTAAACTCTAGTCAACGTGATGCTTAAAAGCCCAAGTGATAATTTAGAGAGTCACGGCTCACAGCGTACTAGCCTAGAAGGATAGAGGTGGATTGAGGTGCCTATAACAGACCCGGAGTTAATGAGAATAGTTGAGGAGAGAGTCTTAAGGAAAAAAGTGTGTAGAAAGTGTGGTGCACTTAACCCTCCGGAGGCTGTGAAGTGTAGGAGATGCCGGTCTAAGGGGACTTTAAGGCCGAAAAAGATCCTTAAAGGAGGACCTAAGTCAAAGTAGTAATTTAGCCCTTAACAACCCCTATGGGTACGAGCCTTACTACGGGCTTAGATATCTTTGTCTTCTCAGCTACGAATACAACTTTATCAACGTCTTTATAGGCCTCAGGAGCCTCTTCACTGACAACTCTCTTCGTGGCGGCGCGCACTGCTATACCCTTTCTCTCTAACTCCGCTATTACGCGGTCTGGCGAGTAGGATCGAATAGCTTCTCCTCTACTAAGCCATCTCCCAGCACCGTGAGGTGCACTATACCAGGTTCTAGCACCCTCAGGGATGCCTACTAGTATGTAGCTTGCTGTACCCATGCTTCCAGGTATTAATACGGGTTGTCCAATAGAGCTGTAATCTACTGGTATATCTGGGTGTCCAGGTGGAAAAGCCCTCGTAGCGCCTTTTCTGTGTACTACAACTCTGTATTTCTCACCGTTAATTACGTGTTCTTCTACTTTAGCAATATTGTGTGCTACGTCATATATGGTTTCAAGCCCCAGCTCCTCGGGGTCTCTCCTAAACACTTGCTTAAAGCTCTCTCTAACCCAGTGAGTTATAATTTGACGATTAGTCCACGCGAAGTTAGCCGCCGCGGCCATAGCCGCGAAGTAGTCCTGGGCCTCAGGGCTCTTAAAGGGCAATGCTGCTAGTTCTCTGTCTGGTACACTTATACCGTACTTTCTCATAGCCCTCTCCATTACCATTAAGTAGTCACTGGCTACTTGGTGACCTAGTCCTCTACTACCAGTGTGAATCATCACTGCGATTTGCCCAACGTGAGTAATCCCGAGGACCTTAGCCACCCCTGGATCGTATATTTCGTCGACAACTTGGATCTCTAGGAAGTGATTACCTGCACCTAGAGTACCAAGCTGCTCATGCCCCCTCTGCTTAGCTACTCTACTCACTTTGTCTGCGCGAGCACCTTTCATCGCGCCCTTCTCCTCAGTGTGCTCAGCGTCTCTCTCCCAGCCATAGCCGCGCTCAATAGCCCACTTCACACCGTGCTCTAAGACCTCGTCTAGGTCTCTCATTGTGAGCTTTAAGTAACCTGTTGAGCCAACACCACTAGGCACGTTTCTGAAAATAGCGTCCACGATCTCTTTCAGCTTACCCTTAACATCCTCTAGGGATAGGTTTGTCCTAAGGACTCTTACGCCGCAGTTAATATCATAGCCAACGCCGCCCGGACTAATCACTCCCTCCTCAAGGTCAAAGCCCGCTACACCCCCAATAGGAAAGCCGTATCCCTGATGACCATCTGGCATAACGTAAGAATACAACTCTATTCCAGGTAAGCAGGCAACATTGGCTGCCTGCTCTAGTGTGAGATCGCTCTCCATTTTCTCCAGTAAGTACTCGTCAGCGAATATTATCGCGTCTGTCTTCATACACGGCTTTGCTCCAACCGGTATTCTCCACTCATAGTCTCCAATTTTCTCAAGCTTAATTTTAGCCAAGAGACAGCACCCCTACAACTAGTTTACTTGAATCCCCTTATTACTCACTCTAATACCTCACAATTTTAGGAAGGACTTTTTAACTACTCTAATTACTTGAGTAAGAGCTGTGAGAGTGAGTTAACATCAACTAGGACTTGCTCACCAGTCTTCATGTTCTTAACTACTACTTTACCCTGTTTAAGCTCCATGTTACCAATAATTACAACAAAGTCGCAGCCAGCCTTATTAGCGTATTCTAGTCCCTTAGAGAGCGACTTAGCCCTATAAACAAAACTCTTAAATACTGGTGGTATTTGCCTTAAAACCCTGTAACCCACTGATATAGGCACATCGCGTAACACAAGTACACTAATACTTCTAGCTCCTTGTGGCTGAAAGCTACTAGAGAGAACAAGTGCTATTCTATCAATTCCCAGGGCTAACCCAGTAGCATACTCAAAGGGACCATTATAAACAGCTGTTAATCCATCATATCTACCACCCCCTCCTATACTAACCTCGAGTTCTCCTCCAGCAGTCTTGTATTCAAATATTAATCCAGTATAGTATGCTAATCCCCTCACTAACCTAGGACTATATATTACCCTGTAGCCCAGCTCTCTTAGAGCAGTAGTGAACTCCACTGTTCTGGTGTGCTCTTGAAGAGTCTTCTCGTATAACTCGCCAAGAGAGCTTTTTAAATCCTGTAAGTAGCTCTCAACGTTATTAATGCTCTCAACTGTGAGTAGCTTAGAGAAGACTTCTGCAGCAGCGTCACTCACTTTAGACTTTAATTCCCCGATGGCAGCGTCTAATTTCTCCTTGTCAATTAAGTGTAAGATGTGGTCTTGTGTCTCCTCATCAATATTAAAACTCCTCATAATGTTCCTGTACACGGCCACGTTTCCAACCACGTAGAAGTGTTTAACACCAATAGACTCTAAAAATTCACTAGCCGTTATAGCGGCGCTGAGATCGGCATTAACATCTGGATCACCTATTACCTCTAAACCCCCCTGCCAGAACTCTCTATACCTCGCGTACTGGGGCTCTTCATATCTAAAGCACTGAGCCAAGTAGTATAGT
>JAJHRJ010000005.1 GCA_020832865.1 Desulfurococcaceae archaeon | reverse complement strand
TTTTACCATAGAGGTCTTGAATTACGTGCTCAGCGGTCGTGGGACTCGGCTTACCAGCCAAATTAGCGCTTGGTGCCGCTATGGGCTCTCCAACTTCTCTTATGAGTGTGAGCGCAACTGGATGAGCCGGCATACGCACAGCCACGGTATCAAGGCCGCCGGAAACTACTCTAGGTACTCTGGGGTTTCTCGGTAAGACTAAGGTTAAAGGCCCTGGCCAGAATTTCTCTATAAGTCTAGCCTCTTTCTCTGATATATCTCCCGCAACTAAGCTAAGCATTTCAAGACTACTTATGTGTATTATTAGTGGATTATCAGGCGGTCTCTGCTTAACAGTGTACACCCTCCTGGCAGCCTGCTCATTGAAGACTACAGCTCCAAGTCCGTAAACGGTCTCCGTGGGAAAGGCTACTATGCCACCGCTTCTAAGTATATTAGCAGCGCGGCGTATTGTGTCCTGATCAGGATTAGTAGGGTCTACTTTGAAAATCAGCGTCAAGGATAGACCCTGTCTAGGTACTTGTACTGGTCAGTGAGTACGCCGGGAATGTAGTCTCTAGGTGCTTTACCAGTTAAGTACTCAAAGTAGATACAGGCGATCTCGTGAGCCTCCTCCTGAATGGATTTAACAGGCTTTTTAAGGAGCTCAGAGGCTTCGTCCCAGGAGCGCCCTTGGAGTGCTTTTACTATTAGTAACAACTCCTGTAGCCTACTAAGAGCTGGCCTCTTGTCTCTCGGGATAAGCCAGTGTAGCTTACTAATCTTAAACATTAAGTCCGCTGCCGCTTCAAACGTCATTGGACCCGCGCAATACGTCCACAGCCTATCTAGGGCTATTAACGTGAAGAAATCAGTAGGATTAGTGTAAATGTACGGCTCACTATCAAGCATTAATAACACGACTTCAGGCTCAAGCTCTCTGTAGTTAACACTTATACTATCTAAGAGCTTCATTTTAAACTCATACTTTGCAATCTCCACGAGCCTAGTAGTATAGTCAGTTAAAGGCTTAACAACGAGTACTGTATACTCACCACTCACCGGGTTTCTCTCAGGGCTTATGTGTATTACGCTAAATCCATTTTTAATCCAAAATCTTAAGAGCTCCTCAGTGACGCCGAAACCAGCACCAACCCATTCGAGTCCCCGCTGAGAAGCCTCCTCGAATATCCTCTCAAGAGCCCAGCTCCCTACACCCTTGCCGTGGACAGCAGGGTGTGTTGCGATTCTAACTATTCTCCATCCCCTAGTCTTAGAGAACTCTATGAGCCTCGTGTGCTTTAGAAATCTATCAGGTAGGATATTTCCTGGTATTCTACCACCCCTAAGGAGTTCCACGGCGGTTTTCTCGTCTACAGGGCCCTCCTGGGCCACTTGTATAGCACAAACGACTTTACCTGGCTGTGTCTTTACGGCTCTTATATAGTGATGTGGCGCGTCGGCGAGCATTCCGAGATCATCAGGCTCGTTTCTGTAGTGTGCAAGGACATATATGCCAAAAAGCTGTCTTAGCTCCTCTTCCCTGTTGAAGAGCTCCTGTGGCTCATATTTCACGTAGATAAGCCTCTTTAACTCTATATCTTCGAGATCCTTCTCATCTAGCTCAGCAGGCTCAGCATCTAATAGTAAAGTCTTAAACTGCCACTCTTCAATGGGGTCGTTTAAACCATATCTAATAGGCTCCTCCATCTCGTACTGATATAGAGTAATGTTCTCAATGCTCCTCAGCCTCTTTAAAAACCTTACTGAAAAGCCCCTACCTGATCCCTCATAGCCGTGAATAGTCGTTGAGAAGATTAACCTACTATGGGAGTCAAGGATCTTGTAGAGTAGGGGTACATGTATTCCAGCAGCCTCATCTACAACTACTAAGTCGCCTTTAAGCTTAGGAATAGTTACTGGCTCCCAATACTCAATGCTGAAGCCTGGACCTCTTAGCTCAATGACATAACCCTCCCTTCTCACAGTCTCATATTTAAATCCTAATTTCTCAAGAGTCCTAGATGCCAGCATCATTAATGACTGAATATTGCTGGGCTCAGGTGATGTTACTAGGACTCTCACTCTAGGTTTTACTTTTCTTAAACAGTGAATAAAGCCTACTATGCCTATGCCTATAGCACAGCTCTTACCACGACCTCTGTCAGCGGTGAGCACGAGTACTTTTTTAGCCTCTTTCTTAGGCTTCTCGTAGAAGCCCTCAATGATTTTTATCACGTTAACCTGGTCCTTTGTAAGTGCGAGCTCATATACCTCTCTAGGGAAAAGCCTCTCTCTGGGTATCTCTACAGCCTGTCTCGGCCCTGCAGGTGGCCTTTTGAGGGTGGGCTTCTTGATAACTCTGTTGTCGTCAGCGTCATAAACGGATATTCCATCGTGCTCTAATAGTTTCCTCTTAAACCAAGTTATAAAGATATGGCGTGGCTCAGGGTATTGTGGAACTGTTAGAGTCTCCTTGAAGATTGTCTTATACGTGTCCCAGTTATTCCACGATGGTGTTAAAAAAACTATTAAACCTCCTCCCTCTACAATGCCTACTAATCTGCCAACATCGTTAGGCTTTAAGTCTCTTGTCAAGTCCATTACTAATACTTGCACAGTTGTGCCTAAATACTTCTCGCTCTTCTCATACACGGTATACTCAAATTCTACATTGCTCTCAGAGGAGATTTTCTTCTCGAAGACTTCTCTTAGTTTTAAAGCATCTGTAAACTCGTCGTGAAAAATATATAGTCCTTTAACAGTCTTATTCTTACTCTTACTCCTGTACTTCTTTACGTAGTAACTTATTGCTTTAGCTGAGAGTAAACCCAGCTTAACAGGATCAGACCCGGATATTACTAGGAGGAATCTAAACCTGGACTCTACAAGTCTATCAGCTAGCTTACCAATTTCTCTAATTAGTCTTGTAAATGATGAGGGTATAGTTATAGCTGCCTTCTCTGAGCCCTTCTCCTTGCTAGTCAATACTTCTACCACACTCTAGTGGGTTTAACTAGCCGTAGGGTAATTGAATTCTCTTAAACCCGCCACTTGTACTCATTTTCTTAATTTCCCGCGCCAGCCTCTCGTACATGTCAATATCTGCTTTGCTTAGACTAGGTGGAATTCTTGAGAGGGCATCTAGGAAGTGTTTTCGAGAGATTTTTACTACTTGAAGTGACCCTGTACTCACATATGTTTCTCTCAGTGCTACCATTGTGGCCTCTCTACACACGGCTGCTATATCTGCACCTGTGTAGCCCTCTGTTAATTTAGCTAGCTCCTCTATGTTTACGTCTTCATGTAGAGGTATTTTTCTTGTGTGGACTTTAAAGATCTCTAATCTAGCGTTAAAGTCGGGTGGTGGAACATATATTAACTTGTCAAATCTGCCCGGCCTTAGCAAGGCAGGGTCTAATAAGTCAGGTCTATTGGTCGCAGCTATAATAGTCACTCTGCGGAGAGGCTGTATACCGTCTAGCTCTGTTAGAAGCTGATTTACGATCCTGTCTATTACACCGCTAGGGTCGCTTCCCCTAACAGAGGCTATTGAGTCTATCTCGTCGAAGAAGACTATTGCAGGAGCTACCATACGGGCTCTTCTAAATATTTGCCTAATAGCCTTCTCAGATTCTCCAACCCACTTGCTGAGTATTTCTGGGCCTCTTATAGCGATGAAATTTGCACCACTCTCTGTAGCCACAGCCTTAGCGAGTAGGGTTTTACCAGTACCTGGTGGACCGAACAGGAGAATGCCTTTTGGCGGCTGAATACCCATTTTCTCGAATACGTGTGGATACCTCATAGGCCACTCAATGCTCTCTCTGAGTTCTTGTTTAACGTCTTCTAATCCACCTACATCACTCCACCTAACCTCAGGTATCTCAACAAACACCTCTCTGATTAGCGTTGGCTGAACGCTCTTCATAGCAGCTAAGAAGTCCTCCATGGTTACTCTAAGCTTCTCGAGCTTTTCAGCTGGTATTGGCTGATTTAGATCTATGTTTTCTGCTTGTAGAAATCTTCTCAGCGCACTCATAGCGGCCTCTTTAACTAAGGCGGCTAAGTCGGCACCAGTATATCCATGAGTAATCTCGGCTATTTTATCAAGATCCACGTCATCAGACAGGGGCATATTTCTAGTGTGAACAGCCAGTATCTCACGCCTAGCCCTCTTATCTGGAGGTGGTATCTCTATCTCTCTGTCAAATCTTCCAGGTCGTCTCAGAGCTGGGTCTAAGGCCTCGGGGCGATTAGTCGCACCAATAACGATGACTTTACCTCTCTCCTTGAGGCCATCCATGAGTGCTAGTAGTTGTGCTACAACACGTTTTTCTACTTCGCCGACTACTTCTTCCCTCTTTGGTGCAATACTGTCGATCTCGTCGATAAATATAACGGCGGGAGCATTAGCCTGAGCTTCATCAAAGACCTTTCTCAACCTCTCCTCGGACTCTCCATAGAACTTACTCATAATCTCAGGGCCATTAATACTAATAAAGTAAGCACCAATCTCGTTCGCCAGTGCCTTGGCAAGCAAGGTCTTACCAGTACCAGGAGGACCGTAAAGTAGTATCCCCTTCGGGGGCTCTATTCCGAGTCTCTCAAATAGCTCTGGGTGTTTTAGTGGTAGCTCAACAATTTCTCTTATTTTCTGCTTAACTTCCTCTAAGTCGCCGATATCCTCCCACGTAACTCGCGGAACACCTTCACTAATGGCTTCTAGTCTAACAGGCTGCTCTCTAACCTCAATAACTGTATCATCAACAATGTATACTACAGCGGAGGGCTGAACACTAGTAACCACGAATCTTAGCCCATAGAAAGGTATAACTATAACGTCTCCCCGCTTCACGGGATTACCCATAAGGGTTTTTTTAACAACCTGGGCGAGATACTCGAAGTCGGCATTAATCCCCCTAATGACGTCTAAGGGGGCTACAACTACGCGCTTTGCGGGCTCTACTTTTATGGGTCTAACTGTGACATAGTCTCCTGGTGCAACTCCTAGATTCTTACGTGCTGTTCCGTCAATTCTAATAATACCCATTCCCTCGTCTTCGGGATATGCTGGCCATACCTTTAAGACCTCTCTCCCCTTAGGCCCATTAACCTCTATAAAGTCACCTACATCTACATTTAGCCTTCTCATAGTTTCGCGGTCAATTCTCGCGATTCTTCTGCCGACGTCTCTTGTACGCGCCTCTGCTACTCTTAATTTAACGGCTTTCTCGCTGCTCTGTGTAGTCATGTCTACACCTTGTTAAGTAGTTAGTAGGACTCCTTTATTAAAATAACACTTAGCAATAGAGGCGTTAATAAAGAGATTTGTGTAATTAGTGGTTTTATTGGTGACAAGTTATGGTCGAGCGAGTTAAGACAGGAATACCAGGATTTGACGAGATACTTAGTGGTGGCATACCTAAGAGAAACGTCGTGCTGTTAAGTGGTGGTCCTGGCACTGGTAAGAGCATATTCTCAATGCAATTCCTGTGGAATGGGCTTCAACTAGGAGAACCAGGAATATACGTTGCGCTTGAAGAACACCCTGTTCAAGTACGCGTTAACATGAAGAATTTCGGCTGGGATGTAAAACAACATGAGCAAGAGGGGAAATTCGCGGTTGTAGACGCCTTTACGGCCGGTATTGGTGAGGCAGCTAAGAGGGAGAAGTACGTGGTCAGAGATCCTGATAGTGTAGAAGAGCTCGTAGACGTGCTAAGAACGGCTATTAGAGAAGTAAATGCTCAGAGAGTAGTAGTTGACAGCGTCTCTACACTATACCTCACTAAGCCCTCAGTGGCTAGAAGCGTAATACTCCAGTTAAAAAAAGTACTATCTGGTATGGGTACAACTAGTATACTCGTATCACAAGTCTCAGTAACAGAGAGGGGGTTTGGTGGACCAGGTGTAGAACACGCTGCTGACGGTATTGTAAGACTAGATCTAGACGAGATCAACGGAGAGCTCGTGAGAAGCATAATAGTGTGGAAAATGAGGGGTACAAGTCACAGTATGAAGAGACATATATTCGAGATCACTGATAAGGGAATAGTTATTTACCCGGATAAAGTGCTAAAGGTAGCGAGGTGAACAGCGCGGCACTAAGCTTCGCAATAGTCTCCTATCCCCTTAAAAGTCTCCTTTTCTATAACACCTTCTCTTAGAGCCTCACATATCTCCCATGGAAACACAATCCACTTAGTAGTCTGCGCGTAGTAGTAGTCTGGAATATAAGTAGACCAGGGCTTAACGTAGAGGGCTAGCGTCTTAATAGACTTCACCTTGTGACTTGAGAGGTAGTCAACTACTAGTTGCATTGTACGCCCTGTATCCACTACATCATCAACAACTAGGACGCTCCTGCCTGTTATAGATGGGAGCGTAGCTGATTTTATATATGGCTTTTCTCCTCTTGTACCAATACTCTTATAGAACTTGGCCTCTATCAGTCCGACGTCCTCGACAAGGATGAAATCAGCTAGGATTCTACCTGGGATGAGACCACCTTTCGCTATGATTACGAGAACATCTGGTTTACCATTTAGGAGGACTCTCCTAGCTAAAATGCCGAGGGCCCTGTGTATCTCATCCCAGGTAGTATATGTGACGTCTACTCTTGAGCTCATGATTGGATTTAATGAGTAGAAGAGTTTTAAAGCATCTTAACAGGTATTTCTAAGCGGGCACATTGACAAAGTTTATTTTCATTACTGGGGGAGTCCTCTCAGGGCTTGGGAAGGGTATTGTTGCAGCTTCTACCGGCATGTTATTGAAGAGATGTGGTTATAGTGTTACACTAGTAAAAATAGATCCCTACCTTAACGTAGACGCGGGAACTATGAGTCCATACGCGCACGGAGAGGTATTCGTAACAGAGGATGGTGGAGAAACAGATATGGATATAGGGCACTACGAGAGATTTCTTGACCGTAATCTCTCTAAAAAGAACAACATTACATCGGGGCAAATATATTTAAGTGTAGTATCTAAAGAGCGGAGAGGAGAATACCTTGGTCAGTGTGTTCAAGTAATACCACATGTCGTTAACGAAATTAAGAACAGGGTGAGAGAAGTAGCTAGAGATCAGAGTGCAGACATAGTAATCGTTGAGATAGGAGGGACAGTTGGTGACATTGAAGGCCTCCCCTTCTTAGAGGCAGCGAGGCAAATGAGATTTGATGAGGGAGAAGAGAACACGCTTTATGTTCACGTGGCCTTGGCGCCTGTTTTACCATCTGGAGAGCTTAAAACAAAACCAGTTCAACACAGTGTTCAGGAGTTAAGGCGAATAGGTATTATACCAGACGCTATTGTTGTTAGATCCTCTAAGTGGCTTGATGAAGAAGCTCGCTATAAGATTTCACTCTACGGTAATGTCCCACTGAGAGCAGTATTTAGTAACCCAGACGTTGCAAATCCCTATAAGGTCCCCCTAATACTCCATGAGCAAGGGTTCTCAGAGTATATCCTAGAAAGACTTAGGCTTGAAAAGAGGAAACCAGACCTCGTAGACTGGGTCAATTTCGTTAACAGATTAGAAAACCCTGTTAAAACAGTTAAAATTGGTATGATTGGCAAGTACACGAAGATAAAAGACAGCTATGTAAGTATAATTGAGGCTCTGAGACACGCGTCAGCGTGGAATAGAGTTAAAGTAGACCTCGTGTGGTTCGAGGCAACTGATATTGAAAATAATTCTGAGTACTTGAAGTCTCTTGAGAGCATTAACGGGGCAATAATACTGCCTGGGTTTGGGGTTAGAGGAGCTGAGGGGAAGATTAAGGCTATTCAATACCTAAGAGAGAGGGAAATACCTGTTCTCGGAATATGCTTTGGAATGCAACTAATGATCGTTGAGTTTGCGCGTAATATTGTAGGTTTACAGGGTGCAAATAGCACAGAAATAGATCCGAACACCAGGCACCCCGTAGTAGACCTACTACCAGGTCAAAGAGGTGTAAAAGAGATGGGAGGTACTCTTAGACTTGGAGCGCTAAAAGTTATTATTAAACCAGGCTCATTAGCGTGGAGAGTATATGGTTTAAGCGAGGTGTACGAGAGACACAGACACAGATATGGTGTTAATTCAAAGTACATTGACGTGCTCGAGGAGAATGGTATGACTATATCGGGGCTTAGTGAAGAGGGTTTTGCTGAAATAGTAGAGCTTAAGAACACTAAGCAATTTTACTTAGGCTTACAGTTTCACCCCGAGTTTAAGAGTAGACCATTAACCCCTAGTCCTGTTTTCACATACTTTATACGATATATTACTGAGAAAACACAGTAGCCTGTGACCGATCTATGATTAGTTGCGATTAGTTGCGGGTAGTTGTGTGTGGTTGGTTTGGATTTATTGGCTTTTCTGTGTATACTTGGTTGTTGATGAGTTTTGGGGTTTAAATTACTGTCTTTAACGCAGACGAGGAGCTTGGGGGCTATGTGGAGCCCTGAGAGCCCGGGCTCCGATGCTGTGAAAACCCGAGCAAAGCCCGGAAACCCCGAGGCAAAGAAGTACTTAAAAACAATTACAGCTATTCACAAATAACCGCCTCGGGAAAACCCTTAAGACAAGAAAGGAGACTTAGAAGAGTTCACGAAGAGGCAGAAGAGTTTCTCTAAGGCTGAGTCTGTTACGTTGCTGTATACAGTATTTAATTGGCAATACGCAGTATTAGTTACCTGGGTAAAAAGTCTAATTAAAATATTCTAGGTGATAAGTGTGAGTGAAAGTGAAATAGTAATAGATTTATCAAATATACCACTAAAACCTATTGGTAAAAGAGAGATTCAACAGCTTGAAATGGCACTAATTATAGGAACTCTCTATAGACCAGAGATCTTAGACTTAATAAGAGACCCTGTTGAGAGGTCAACGTGGATAGATAGTCTAGCTGTGGCGGCTGCGGCGTTTGCGAGGTATAAGGCTGGAGTACCCGTCTCAGAAATCGCGGAGGAGCTTGGAAGATCAGAGGTCACAATTAGAGGGCACTTAAACCAGAAAACTAAGGCGGGAAAGCTAGTAGCTGAGACCTACGAGAAAATTAAGCGTGGTGAACTTAAAGTAATAGTACCATTCATCACAGCGACTCCGCAAGTAATTGCTCCCGAGGCGGAGAAAACACGGTTAGAAATTGAGAAATTAAAAGAAGAAAAGAGAATTCTTGAAGAGAGAAATAGAGTACTTGAGGAGGAGCTTGAAAAGACGAGATCAAGACTTAATGAACTCACATCGCAGATTAAGCGTATTAGAGAGCTTATAGCTGAATTAGCAAACATAGCGAATAAGCTACTTGAATAGTTTCTTAAAGTTTCCATAGACAATATCCTTAACTCTCTCAGGCTCTAAGTGTTTTTTCTCAGATAAGTAGAGTATAGCTTTATCTATGAGCTCTGGAGTTAAGTTAAGACCCCTATAGTTGTAGGGTCCATCACTCTCGGTTAGAATGCTCTCTAGTCTCACATGGTCTAATATTTGCCTGTGTTTATCCTGGATGACAAGTGCGGGGTTTGCTCCAATAAAATAGCCCACGCTCGTGATCTGATCGGCGAGACTAAGCGGCCCTGTATACCAGTGAAAATACGCTTTATTAATATTCTTCGAGTACACTAACTGGAAGACCATATCCCACGCTCCAGCAGCATGCAGATTTAGAAGTAAATCGTATTCTCGTGCGTAATCTAAAAATACATTAAAGATCACTAATTGTTTATCAAGCGTATCAGGCTTAAACTTCTTATCTAATCCAACTTCTCCTAGGCATTGCACACTACTAGCTAACTTCTCTAAGAGCCTTAACGCGTCTTTAACAGCGTATTCATGTGCTAACCAGGGATGTATACCAATACAAGGCTTTACATATTCATATTTCTCTGATATCTCAATAGTGGTGTAACTCGATTCAAGGTTGTCTGAGACACACACTAATACATAATTACCGCGGTACTTACTCAGATCATTGAGCTCTGTACAGTGAACATGCATATCAACAAACATTGTATCAATCCCGCGTGTTAAACTTAAACTAGTCTATTTTCGCACCGTATTCTTCCTGGAAAGCTCTCTTCACTTTGTTAAGTCTATTAAGGCATTTACTCTCATCAATTCCGTGTTCAAGTATATTTAGGACTTCCTGTTCCACATTTAAGCCAACGAGCAAGAACAGTGAGGATCCGAGTTGAACTAGTATTTTAGATAGCTTAAGCTCACACGGAGAGACATCTATCTCTCTACAGGCATTAGGCTCTCTTGATGCTACGTAGAAGTCTCCACAGGCATCAAGATATACTCCTCGTAGAAGTACACAAGTATGTGATCCCCTTGGTAATTCCCATAGTGTATACTTATCTTTACCCCAGACGTGAACCTGAAACTGCCCGCTATCACATATAAGTGTTTCTTTAAGGTTGTGTTTAAACAGTATAAGTGAGGATTCAGGTAGAGTAAAGTTTATGGCTTGCTTGTCTCCGAGGCTTTCACAGTAGTATATGCTATTGATACTTCTACATAGAATAGCAATATTACTGTTCACGAAAATACACCTTGTAAATCATGCACTACTCACATAGCTCAATGTATAAAATAGGGTTTTATCAATTAAACGCTACTGTGGCTAAGTATAACATACTGTGATGAATTTGCCGAAAACAGATCTGTGACGAGTCTCCCGATGGCTGAGATCGGTGGTCGTGGTGGCATTAAAAATTAAAATGCTCATATTAGACTACGATCTCTCTAGTGTTATAAACGATATTGACTTCTACGAGGCTTTCTGCAGCGCTCTAAGAGAAGTGGGGAGAAGCTGTCTCAGCTTTAATGAGTTCTCTACGCTTCTCGAGTCAGACTTACTAAGAGAATATGTTTCACGGTACACTAGTGAGGATGCTTTTTGGAGGAAATTTAGGCAACTCTACATCTCTAGGCACAGTTATCCACGTAGAGGACTACGCGAGCTTCTAATTCAATTGAAGAGATTCAGTATTAAGATAGTAGTTCTCTCTGGTAGAGAGACTCATCCAGAGTATATTTGGTGGGATCTACGTAGACACGGACTTGACGAGCTTGTAGACGATATTGTGACAATGTACGACTTGAACACGCTATTTTTACAGGAAGAGTTCTTATTTGATAAGTCACCTCTCATAGAGTATGTGAAGAAAAAACATGGTGTTTTAGAAGGTTTTGTCTGCATAGGTGACTATGTATCTGACTATTATAGCTGTATGAAAAGTGGAGGCGTATTTATAGGTATTGGTAGCGTAGTTAGGACGAGTGTTCTTAAAAAAGCAGGTGTACAGTTTACAGCTGAGGACTTCTACGAGGTTTTATTGAAGCTCCGAGAACTAGGACTTCTCGCGTAGTGTGCTAGTCAGCTAATTGTCGCTAGGATATACTTTCCATTATTACCGCTAATGTAGACCTCGCCCCGTGAAATTAGAGTGTTTAGAGCCTTCCTAATTTTATCCTCGCTCGCGATTCCCGATAGTATGTAGTGTATTTCTTTTAAATTCATAGGCTTGTAGTTGAGGAGATCTTTTATTATGTCAACTAGCTGATCATCGTTAGGCGCGCTAGTGAGGACAATATCGTTGTCCTCGTGGATTATTCTCAGCCTCACTCTTCTACTAAGCTCGCTCACCTCTTCAGGGCTTAGATCAATACTCTTCATTGTAACCACGCTCTGTCCTACATAATGTTAAAAATGCCATTTAAAGATTTCAAATAGGGTGTTAGCGACGAGACTACATATACTGTTCTACTACGACAAGAGCACCAAGTACAGTATTAATCCACTAATCGCGGTAATAGAGAAGGCGTTAAAAGATATATCTATAGATCTTGCTCATAGCCTAGATGATCTACGTGTAAGAGTACTAGATATTAACTCTAAAGGGGAGAAGTGTGTAGCTGCATTTAGTTTACTTACGACAATGCTTACAAATGACGCGTTCCTGACGGAACTAGTAAATACCATTAAATTCTTAAAGAGCAATAAGTGTATTAGCCTCGTTGGAGGCCCTCACGCGACAGGTGATCCCCTAGGATCACTGAAATCCCTTGGCTTCGAATACGTATTTATAGGTGAAGGTGAGGAGTCGCTTTTAGAGTTTTTAACAGCGCTTCAAAATAAAGATGACGTAAAGAGAGTTAAAGGTATTGCGTACTTAGAGGACGATAAATTAGTATTCTCTGGGAGAAGGCGTCGTGTTAATCTCGACGAGCATGACCCATTCCCATACTGGAGGGGCGTATTTAGCCCAATAGAAATAACAAGAGGCTGCCCTTATGGGTGTTTTTACTGCCAGGTCTCTTACATGCATGGTTTCGAGTATAGGCATCGAAGCATAGAGAGAGTAGTTCATTATGTTGAGATTTTCCTCAAGAGTCGTGGTAGAGATGTGAGATTTATAACACCAGACGGCTTATCATATGGGCTTAAAACACAGCTTAGGTCTCCAAGTATCGACTTGGTAGAACATCTCCTTGAGGCTATTAGCTCGTTGTGTAGAAAATACGGAGGAAGACTATTTTATGGAACATTTCCAAGTGAGCTGAGACCAGAGCACGTTACAGAAGAAGCACTAAGAGTTCTAAGTAGATACGTGTCTAATAGGAGAGTTATTATTGGCGCACAGTCAGGAAGCGAGAGAGTGTTAAACATGCTACACAGGGGTCACAGCGTGGATGATGTAAAAAATGCTGTTGAAGCGACACTTAAATATGGCTTTACACCCGAAGTCGATATAATTGTAGGTATTCCAGGGGAGACAGTAGACGACTTGAAAAGTACACTTGAACTAGCAAGCTGGATTACACGTAAAGGTGGAAGAATACACGTACACTACTTTATGCCGCTACCAGGGACCCCGCTGAGTAATCACATACCTACAGCTATTCCCTTAGAAGCAAGAAAGCTTATTGCTCGTATAATTGGCTCACAGAGAGGTTATGGGGGCTGGATTAACCAGGAGAAAATCGCGTGGAAAATAGTTGAGCTCAGAGAAAAAGGCATTATATCGCCACGTACTCCACTTACTTAACGGTCTAAAGCGCCCGGAGTCATCAGCACTTCAGTTAGGGGTTCACGTAGTCATCCCGTAGAATTATTAAGGAGATAGTACTCTTTTATATCTTGAAAGTCGTAGTAGTGTTAATTAGTGAGAACAGAAGCCCATATTCGTTGCACTATTCTCTGCTATGAATGCTTTTTATTACTATTATTGATCTTTTTCTCAATGTAATCTGTTAATAAGGGGCAGAAAAGGGGGTCGTAGAAGCCTCCTTCATAGCACTTCTCGGTGTGTGGGCACCTAATACAAGGTATAGCGATTATTTCCTCTATGATATCTTCTATGTTGATAAAGTCTTCTCCAATCTCTTTAAGTGCTTTAACGGCTGCTTCAATATTAGGCTTTACAATGTAAGTTTTTCGCTTATTATACATAATGGGGGTTCTTTCTATAAGCCCCATCTTCTCTAATTTATTAATCACCTTAGAGACCAATTTAGGGTTGAGTTTAGTCTTACTCGGAATAGTGCTTTGTACAACTTCCTCGTTCTCTCTGCTTCGTCTCAACAGCCACTTTAGTAAAACGACATCGTTTTTGCTAAGGCTACTTGGCATGTAAATAGCCCTTTATTACCTTTCTAAAATAAGCACCTGTGAAGAGTTATGTATGAGGAGTAATATATTTTTCACGCTCTTAGCGTGTAAGTGCCTCTTTTACTGCTTAACCCTTAATGAGTAGACTATATTAAAACATCTACATCGAGTGAGTCTATTAGGGCTCCATACGCGTTTCTAACAGCAACATCTGTTAAGCCAACTGTGCGTCCTACTTCTAGCTGGCTACGTCTATCGTTAAGCAATATACATGACAGATATACAGCGGCGGCTGCGA
>JAJHRJ010000066.1 GCA_020832865.1 Desulfurococcaceae archaeon | reverse complement strand
TGAGGTTATAGAGTGGAGGCCTATTGGGCACGCGGACTTCTTAGAGAGTGTTTTAAAGCTGGGGAATACTATTAAGGCTGGTGAAGTTGCGGGTAGTAGGTTTTACTATTTATTTGATGATATAGTTTTCCTCGACATGGCTCTCTTAATGTACGCTGTAGACTTCCTCGTCAAGAAGGGCTTTAGACTAGTATTGCCTCCATACATGTTAAGGTACAAGGTTATATCGGGAGTTATAGACTTTGCAACGTTCCAAGATGCTATATATAAAATTGAGGGGGAGGACTTATACCTAATCGCCACTGCTGAGCACTCCTTGGCGGCTCTACACGCATATGAGGACATCCCCGAGGAAGATTTGCCTTTAAAGTACGCGGGGATATCTCCGTGCTTTAGAAGAGAGGCTGGTGCAGGATCCAAGGACTTAAAGGGAATATTTAGAGTACACCAGTTTCACAAAGTTGAGCAGTATGTGTACGCTAAGCCGGAGGAGAGCTGGGATTTAATGGAGGAGTTAATAGCAAATGCTGAGGAGCTCTTTAGGGGGCTAGAATTGCCCTACAGGGTAGTGAACATAGCGAGCGGTGATCTCGGGGCGCCAGCAGCGAAGAAGTACGATTTAGAAGTGTGGATGCCTGCACAGGGGTTATATAGAGAAATGGTTAGCTGTAGTAACACAACTGACTGGCAGAGCTACAGGTTAAAAATTAGGTTAATTAGGAGAAAGGGTATGGTGAAGGAGTACGTCCACACACTTAACAGCACTGCGATAGCAAGTACAAGGACTATTACAGCAATACTTGAAAACCTCCAAAACCCCGACGGCACTGTGACTATACCGAGAGCCCTGAGAAAATACCTTGAAGTATTTGAAAAGGCGCCTAAAGACTACATACACCCCTATAAAAAGGAGCGTGTTTAGAGAACCGCTCTTCCTCGTAGTCAATTAAATCTAGTTGAGTGTTTTAATACACTCCTCTCTTTTAAGGCATCTCACGCAGCATAGAGTATTTGGTGTTACTGTGTCTAGTGCTGAGGAAGCTGACATCATTAAGGTTATTGTTGAACTACACTTAGACCTAAGCGAGGAGAGCGACAACGCTATTAGAGTCGCATTTAGCGTTGCAGAGGAACTACTCGACAAGCACAACATCTGGGTTGAAATAATACCTATTCACGTGTGGCTTACTGACCCAATTGAGCAGAACTCAGTTGATCTCCCAAAGATCTTCATTAATGGAAAACTTAGATTTATAGGTAGAGCACCGACGAGAAAGGAGCTTGCAGAGGCTATTAGAGAGCACATTAATATACCACCACGGAAAGCCACAACACCAGAGACAGTATATACTAGGGTATTTAATGGGGGGTTACCCCAAGTAGCTGAGATCTAATACAAAACATATAAGGGGACAATAAGAAAAAATATCATGCAGAGCGCTCCCCGCTACTCAGTGAGAGAGCGTTTCAAAAATACTGCTGAACCTAGATAGAAATACAGCATTTAAGTGAATACGGCTATTTCTAGCATTCAGCTAACTCTAATAACCAGCTATGCACTTATGGCATCACGAGCGAGGTGAGCTCTCCCATTGAGTAGCGGGGGCGCGATGAAGCACAATGTCTCTACTCTTTAGCCACTTAGTCACCTCTTCGTGGGCCTTATAAGCTGACTCAACCGCGTCTCCGCTGAGAAGGTAGTGTACTAGGTACTCTGCGAGAAAGTAGTCTCCAGCACCAGTTTTCTCTAGAGCTTTATACGTGTTATCTACCTGAACATCTATAACAACACCCCTACTCGCTATAGTAATGTTGTCTAGCCCCCTAGTCACAATTAGCATTGCCCGCGAGAGTCTCGTCAGCGAACGAAGAGCAGAGTTTAAGTTAGTGTTCTCTCCATAGCTCTTAACTAGGCACTTTACTTCTTCAATATCAGCGTGAACTATATCCGCGAGTTCTAATACTTCAAGGGCTTCACTAGCCGGCTTCAGAAGCACTTCTCCCGTCTCGCTAATTACGCGTAGAAAACCCTGTATATCCACTGCAAGGAGCAAAGACTTCCCTCTGAGTAATTTAAGTAGTGAAGTGTCTACTTCACTTATAACAGGATTCACTAATGTGTAGCATAGCTCCCTGTGTGAATTCCAGTGGTGTATTAGAGGTGCTTTCTCCAATACACTTAAACGCCTAGTGTCACCCTTATATGTGAGTATAAAGATGTTAGTTCTACTCGAGTACTGCGATTTCACAATATACTCTACTACTGGGTGTTTTAGTAATCTAGGACTCATCACAGAGTATACTTCAATGTTAAAACCCCGCTTTACTAGCGGTATTGACGAGTAGTATACTCCTCCACCATATGATACTCTACTCTCACTATTAGTAATTATAATGTCTATTGTTGGGTTACCATAAAGGCAGAACTTCACGGAGATAAATCCCGAGAATAGTGAACTTATTCCTCTTCACGTAATTTCTCTGCTAATTTTGTAGCTCTCTTCTTTAATCCCAGTAAGTGGTAGCCTCTCATGTGCTCGAGGAGATCCTCAATTGTGTAGAAGTACGCGTTCTCGTAAGCGTAATTAAAAGGCGGCTTTTCACCAAGACATTTTGATGCCGCGTGAATACACACTGGGCACGCTATTAGACCTGTAATTCTATCTCTACAGGTTTTAAACCTAATACCCTCTACATTTACCTCGAAAACCTCCCACTTTGGCTCCCATGTGTAGGCCACCGTGATCCTCCCTCAGCCGGTTGATCCCTCTTCACCGCTCTGAGACCTAAAACCTCATCATTCTCTTAACGTGTTTCTCGTAGTCTCTCAGCACATTATATATTGTGGTGGCTTTATTAATAATCTGCTCTAACTTGTATCCTCGTAGCCCAGTGTACTCTGCTAAGTATGCCCGTGTGAGCTTTTTTAATAGCTCAAGCTCCGATACCACGGACTCTGCGTGTCGAGTAGTCAACGCTCTCACGGCTTTGCTGGTATTATAACCGCCTTGCTGTAATCTCCTAGATTAAAAGTGCTTGTATTTAATTTCACAATACTGTACTCTTTGATGTGT
>JAJHRJ010000065.1 GCA_020832865.1 Desulfurococcaceae archaeon | reverse complement strand
GTGTAGGAGACCCATAGGGGTCTACGTCAATGTAATCTACTAATACACCTGTTAATACAAGCATGTTTAATATAACGTTAGCTTCTTGATTATAAACCTCTAACTTCTCTTCAAGCTTGTTTAGCAGTATATTTCTCTTAATGTAGTAGTGTGCTCTCGGATCAATATCATTCAGCAACCCCTCACCGCCAACCTCTAAGCCGACTCTAATACCGCGAATACCTGTGCCTGATAAGAGGTCTACGAAGAAGAAGTCCTGTTTACTCCTCATAGTGGTTTTTAAGAAGAGAGTAGTTAAGTCTCTACTAACGACTGCGTGTGGATTATAGAATACAGGCATCCAGGCAGGCTCAATACTCCCATCTTCTCTCTTGTAGAGTTCTACTCTGGGAATAACTATCCTCGCTAAGCCCTCTTGGACGATCTCTTCGTATTTACTCACAGATTGCGAGTAGAAAATCACCATATACCACCCAGTTTAACGTAGAATGAGAGGATCGCCAAATAGACACGTAGAATCAGGTGTGTTCTCTCAGTTAGAGAGCTCCTCGTCACAAAGTCTGCTGGTTTACTACTCATCACTATACAGTACTAGGCATAGGAGTCCTATTTAGCTTTTATCGTTTAGCCTTGTTAACCACGTACTCTACAATGAAGTCTGGTGGGTTTACACCTGTAGCTCTACGTAGTCCTTCCCAGTGTGGAAAGGCGTTTACCTCGAGGACGAAGTATTTTTGCGTGGAGGTGTCGTAGGCTATATCTACGCCTGCGTACTCTAGTCCCAGTATTCTAGTGGCTTTCAACGCGAGCTCATACACCTCTGGCTCCTCTTCCGCTTTAACAGCTATACCCTGTGCTCCCTGTGCTATATTCGTCTTCCAGTAGCTACTAACTCTCTTCATAGCACCAATAACATGTTCTCCTACCACAAAGACCCTGTAATCATAGCCTGGCTTTTCCAGGTATATCTGGTAGTAGCTTGGAATACCAATGTTCTTTAAGCTCCGTGAGATGGTAAAAGCCGTGTCAGGATCGCTTATTAGCGTGCTACCAAGGCCGAGACTACCCATAATAGGTTTCAACACGGCTTTTTTCCTACTAGTTACAAAGCGCATTGCTGAGAATGGGTTTTCAGTAATAAGCGTCTCTGGCACTGGAATACCATGCGTGCTGAGCCTTAGAAGACACCTCCACTTGTCTCTAGCTGTAAATGAAGCCAGTGGGTTGTTGACAACAGGAGTTTTCTGTGCTAGGGCTTCTAAGACGCCGAGTCTCTTCATAAAGACTTCTAAGCTAAGAAAGAACCCGATGTTTCTAAGTATGGCGCCATCTATGTTAACCTCTTCTCTGCCATGGTAAATAGAGATGTCTCCACCTGTAATTACAGCGTCGAGTATATGTGCTTTTAAGTAGACTGGAGTGTGATTTCTCCTCTCAATGGCCTCTATAAGTTCCAGCGCTGATTTGGGGGGTGTACTCCTGTACTCTATTACAGCTATTTTCACCTATACCACCTAGTAGCGAAGAGGACGTAGAGTAGAAGAAATGTACATATAGATGTAGCTGTTAACACGGAGAGCAGTGTCTGCGAGATGAGCACGCCTAGTAGAACACCAATAGTGCTTGAGGTCACTACTAGTAATAGTATGCTGCTTAGCTCTTTTATACTCGCGGTTTTCACGCAGTGTGCTACGAGAGCTAATAGTACTATTGCGTAAAGAGCTAAACCCGCAGTAATAGTGCTGTAATTGCTCGGATACGCGGTTAAAGTAGCTGATGCTGCAGCAAGCACTATCAGTAGTAATGCAAATCTCTTTCCAGTTAGCCTCAAATAGCTCACCACATATAAGCTGGTTTAAAGTAACTTATAAATAACCATTGATAAGAATACTGAGTTATTCTTTACATGGATATAGCAGATAGTATGAGAGCATTGCTACGTAGAGGCCGGCTTCGAGGGGGTCTGTGTTTAAAATTAATTCGTGTGTTAATGAGGGGGCTTTAGACTTATACTCTCTCCTTATACGGTCCTCTACGCTTAATAGAACTAGTAGTGTCTTCTTAGTGGTCTCAGTAAGCTCTAAGGGTATGTAGTAAGCAGGTAGGTTGCTTTTTCTCAAGGAGTATATGAGGGTAAACACTGATGACTCTAGTAGTCTACTTGAAGAGATAAATACGAGTTCTTTAGAGTCAGCTATTTCTTCTAAGACGCCTCTATAGTTCTCCACAAGGGAACTCAGTATTGGTGCAAAGCCCTCTTCACTGTGCTTAGCGAGCCTTAACCCCCTACTCTGAAGGCTACTACGGTATTTTCTCGCGAGCGCGTGAAACACGGATAGCCCTAATAGTAGCGAGGCTTCTACAGGGTTATCAGCACTATAGGTATTCACACTGTAGTGTTTTAGTAGTGTGTAAAGTCTATTGTCTAACGGTGTAGGTGCAAAGGCTAAGTAGTTGTAATTGAGTACCCTAATTGCCTGTAGAGCTGAAATTAGCTTAGAGTACTCCTCCGTACTAAATACGATTACTGACCCTATCTCCCTGTATGGTAGGAGGTGTAGTGTTATCTCCTCTACTTCTCCAATAATACACCTAGAGCTACTCGACACTGTATGTAAATACCAGTATAAGATACTTGCAGGTAAGTAACCTAAACCTGTGTAAGTGGTGTAAAGGTCTCCGCTGACTTGACTCAAAAAACCCTCAATGAGAGGAGAGAGCTCTCTAGCTCTCTCTTCTACGCGTCTAAGAGATCTCTCGGCTTGACTTAGACAAGAGCTGTCTCTAAGCTTTTGCAACAACTGCATTCTCTTTCATCTGGCTTGCTAGGTAGTAGCTCTACTATTCGAGGTATTAATTTCTTAACTTTGGCGGTGTTTTCACTCATTGTCCTCATGACCTCCTCGGCTGTAACGGGCTTCTCAGCCCAGACATCGTAGTCTGTTATCATAGCTATTGTTGCGTAACATATTTGAGCCTCGCAGGCTAAGCTCACCTCGGGGACGAGAGTCATGCCGATTATATCGGCTTTGAAAACCTCTTTCCACACTCTACTCTCAGCTCTAGTACTAAAGCGTGGCCCCTC
>JAJHRJ010000064.1 GCA_020832865.1 Desulfurococcaceae archaeon | reverse complement strand
GGAGGATTTCTCACGGAGTTCTAGAAGTGCTAGTTGAAGCTATGAGTACACATGTAGACTGGAAATTGAAGTTAAATGGTGTAAATATAACACGGGAGTTTAAACCACTATTTTTACTTGAGCTCCCCGAGCAAAATAAGTATTTTTGTAAATTTGTCTATGATATTACAGAGTTACTTAATACAGATGAGGCTACTAGTAGAGAGTGGGCTAATGTAACAGTTAAACACGAGGGAGGAAATCCGCTAAATCTCAAAGGAGTATTACTCAACGCTATTTATGACGACTCAGAGGCGACATCTACATATAGTCACATAACTGGGCTTCTCTTACTAGAGAAAGGCGACGAGTACTCACTCAACCTAGAACAGTTCACGGGTGATAGTGACGTACACGCTAAGCTAATACTATACACACCTAGAGCGTGTAAAGTACTGGTCTCCACGGAGAGTCGCGCAGACCTCATCGCACTACCTCATAACCAGGTGGAGGAGTACGTGTTGCCGCTAGGCGACCATATTACCTATATTAAAGCCTCACCTCAATTAGATGAGAATCAACAGGGTTACTTAGTTCTCTCTAGTATTACTGTTTATAGCACTAGGGTGAAGATTCCTCGCTTAAACATCGAGGATATTGAGGCATTTAAGCAGGGGTCAAATATTAGAGTTAAGCTGAAAATAGTGAATACTGGTGAATCGAGACCAGATAAGATTATTATTAGCGTACTTGATAGGGGTGTTTTACTCGGAATGTATAGGTTTAATGGTTTAAATTACGAGCCTGGTAAACTAGTTGAAGAGGAACTACTAATTACGGGTACTCCTCAAACAGCTGAGTTAACGCTGAGAGTAGCATGGTCTAAATTAACAAGAACTATGTTTACTGATAGAAAAATAACTCTAAGCTAAGTGCTAGACGTATCTAAGCGTGAGTTTTCTCCTCTCAGCGTACATTTCTACTAGTTCTCTGTGTTCACGCCTAGTACTCTTCTTCTCCACGATAATCTGCACAGGCTTAATAGCCGTTCTCGTGGTCATCATGTCTAGTATTTCAAAGTCTAAGTGTGATAAGGCGTACTTGGGTATTATATGTCCAAAACACACGTTCTCGCTTAGCGCGATATCAGTGAACTTTCTAGGGTAATGTCCACCGCCAATCCCTATTGAAGATGTGCACTCTGGTAAATTGGGGTATTCTCTCAGAAACTCCAGTAGTGTATCACCAATAACAGCGTGGTTAACTAAATCACTCCACTCAGCACGGCTACTACCTATTTCTATGAAAACCAGTGGTTTACTGAGGCTAGTGGGACCGTGGTGAGTAGCCTCATAGCTAACCTCGTACTCTAACCTATTAAGACTCACAGCAGAGTTCTTTAGCCCTCTCAGTAACTTAAACATCACAGCTGGGTGAGTAATGCCGAGTTCTCTTGGTCGACCACCGTATAAAGCCTCCTTGGAGAAGTTGCCTGTAGCATGAACAGTGTAGCTCTTAATACCAGCCTCACTAGAGTGCCTTGAGATAACAACATAAAACTCCACTTCAATAGGCATTTTTACGTCTAAGAAGTCAAAGTATACTACGTCTTCACTAAAACCAGCGAGAACAAAGTTCTCCGCCTCATAGCACTCCACAGCACCCTTACATATGGAGCTCTTGTCTAGTTTAAGCCTACTCGCAATGTAATTCACTACGCCGCTTCCAGCAGGATCCCTAACACTATAGGCAAACCCAATCATGATCCTCGCCAGCACGGCCTCTAGATTCAATATGAAAGTGAATGCTACTCTAGTTAAAGAACTCTCTCTACAATGTTTTTAACCCGGGATGTCTTAGCATGCGTGTTAACTACGAGAAGTGGAGTTTACGAAAAAAGTACTTTTGGCGGAGAATGTGGGAGGACTATGAGATAGGGTATTTAGATAGGGATCTAGTACCACTAATAGCCCTGCTTAACAGGGATAGAGACATTTATACTACTAGTAGCTGTAGTGGTAGAATCGTAGTTGTAGATGGCGCAGTACCATGGGTTAGAGAAGAGGCGGATGTGATCTTTAAGTCACATACACCTGTAGCTTGGAGCGACATAGAGTTTATATATAAAACCCCTCCGCACAGGGGCTACTGGCTTGTGGTCACAGGGCCAATACTGCACTTCTCGACTACGAGTATTAAGAAAGCTGTAAGTTTATTGAAGAAGGCGAGAATTGCTGGGTTTAAACACAGTGGAATAATGCATATTAGCACTACGAGAGGAGTCTTCGTTGAGCTAGTCACAGGAGTTTACATGACTCAATTGATTAAAACACGCAACTTAGACGTTGTCTCACAGCACGATATTGTAGAGGTTTTAGCCCTATTTAACAGAGCCCTCATTGAGGGTAAACAGAGACTCCAGAGGCTTTACGAGGTCTTCGAGAATAATCTACCAGAAAGCCCTGATTTAGAAGTTGAGAGAGAACTCAGTAGTAGAAGAGTAGAGATCGCTTTGCGCAAACCTATAGAGGTCTTCTACGAGATCTGTGGAGACTTATGTAGGGAGTTTTTAAGGACCTAGTTTAGTACTGCTTGTAGTTTATTAACTAGTACTAGTCATCACTGAGTAATTGTGACTGAGGTGAAGCTATGTGAGCGAGCTCATAGATATAGAGGAATTTAAGAAAATAGACTTGAGAGTCGGCTTAGTTAAAAGCGCTGAGAGAGTTAAGGGTACAGAGAAGCTCATTAAGCTAATAGTTGACCTCGGAGAACTCGGTGAGAGGCAGATCGTTGCTGGACTAGGCAAGTGGTATACTCCCGAATACTTTGTGGGTAAGTACATAGTTGTCGTAGTTAACTTAAAGCCCAAGAAAATCATGGGTATAGAGAGTCAGGGAATGCTCCTAGCTACCGACACAGATCCTCCTGTACTAGTGACTACAGCATTAGATGTTAAGCCGGGTGCAAAGCTAATCTAACAGCTTCTACTTCTTGCTTCTTTAAGCGTGATTCAAGGTACCTCTTATACCACAGCATTTTACCGAGTGCTGCAACGGCTTCCTCCGGGGTTGGGTACGCTGGTATACTGTTCCTATTTAGGTATCTTATTGCCTCGTAGACTTCTACTCCACCTATAAATGCGGCTACAGTGGTCTTTGATACGCTGTTTTCACGGTAAAACTCGACAATTGCCTTAGCGAGGTCTCTTGGGTCTAGAATAGCTGTTCTACAGTATAAGAT
>JAJHRJ010000069.1 GCA_020832865.1 Desulfurococcaceae archaeon | reverse complement strand
ATGCAGTAGTAGGAGCACTGGTATTAAGCTACTCGCGTCTCTGTGGACATAGTAGTAGCCTTTTAAGTACTCGTGAGTAGCACCTAGTGTTGGACTATTAGGCTTCTCAGTAACCCAGAAAGACCCTGGTGCCCAGGGTATTTCTTCTAATTTAAATCCCAGCTTCTCTAGTCTACTCTTAAGCTCAGAGTCCTTGATTACTAGCGTATTTGTCCTCACAACTGGTTTAACAGGCTTCTCAAAAGCCTTAATTAACTCTAGAGTCTCCTTCTCTCCGAGGATATCTAGGTATCTCTGAATCATGTAGGGTAAATAGCCGTGTTCAAGGGCTATAGTACTCGCTTCACGTGTAGGTTTAACATAAATGTCTCTGTATATCTCATAAAGCTCTATTTTCATGTGAGAGTCTCCAGCACTCTCTTCATGTACCTCGCATTATTCAGCATCCAGTGGTTATTGTTGAAGAACACGTATACTCTCTCAGGCTTTAAATCAGCGATTTCTCGGGCTACTTCCTCTAGCTCCTTTTCACTGTACTCATACCCGTACCAGACGTCTCTACCGTGCATTCTAAGGTAGACTATCCCCCCTGTAATGGTAATCCAGTGGGCTATTGGAGCATCCACTGAGACGGCTACTACACCTACTTTCTCAGCCCAATTCGTAATGCTATTATTAAAGCAGGATTGATGTCTAAACTCAACCGCGAGTCTACTGCCGAGTTTAGTAGTTGAGTTAAATAGCTCTATTCTCTCAAGGTTTTCCTCTTTACAGGTGAAATTTGGTGGTAGCTGAAATAAGTAGAAGTCTACTAGTTCATCCATTACTCTGAATAAGTCATAGAACTTACTCCATATTTCAAGCGCCTTCTCACTCATTTTTCTAGTGTGTGTAATGGATCTATGGACTTTAATACTCCACCTGAGTGTGCGGCCTTTACGAGCCCAGCTATTAACTTGATTTCTAAAAGGAAATCTGTAAAAGCTAGCGTTTAGCTCAATAGAGTTTAAACCACTCTCCTCTACATACCAGTCTAAACTTGCTCCTTCATTCCAGTCATATAGCCAACCCGAGGTACCTACGTATACTCTCAAAGAAAACCCCTATTGTGATATCTATGAATACTCAATAAATATAATCGTAGTTATAGAGTATTGTGTTTAGGTGTCTAGTACTCGTGAAGCTTTTTGGCACAGCTGGTATTAGACTACGATACCCAGATCAACTTGACCCGGTACTAGCCTACAGGATCGGGGTGGCAATTGGGCAATTAGGACTCTCGCGCAGAGCCTACGTGGTAACTGACACTAGGTCTACGAGGCATGTTTTAGCTCTATCTATCTCATCTGGGCTACTCGCTAGTGGCTTAGACGTCTACTACGTGGGTATAGCTCCAACACCTGTTGCTGGCTATGCTGGTAAAACCCAGAAGGCTATTGGAGTTAGTGTCACAGCTAGTCACAATCCACCAGAGTATAATGGCTTTAAGTTTTATGATCCAGAGGGTTATGAGTTCACGAGGAGCTTAGAGGAGAAGATTGAGTACCTCGTTTCATCCAGTGTCTCACTAAGAGACTGGAGTAGTAGTGGTATTTTTGAGTCCTCAAGCGTAGTCTTAAAGAACTACACTGAGGACCTCTTAGAGTTTCTCGGTGAGCCTAAATCCGCGTGGAGACCACGCGTACTTATAGACTGCGCTAATGGGGCTTCACACGAGATCACGCCTACTATAGTTAGAAGGCTTAGTGCTATACCAATAACTGTAAACTGTAATCCCGACGGCTTCTTCCCAGCTAGGCTACCAGAGCCTAGAAGAGACATCTTAGAGAGTCTACTACCAGTTTATAAGTCTGCGGATCCTATGCTCATAGTTGCA
This sequence comes from Desulfurococcaceae archaeon, assembly GCA_020832865.1. The sequence goes on along the minus strand of JAJHRJ010000069.1, from coordinate 1,097 downwards.
CACGATGGAGACGCTGATAGAGTAGCCTTCTTAGACCCTGTAGAGGGGTTTATTAGACAAGACAGAATACTAGCCTTCTTCGCTAAGAAGATCCTCGAGGATAGTAAGGGACTCGTAGTTATTAGTGTTGATACTGGGTTTGTAGTAGACGATGTTGTAGAAGAGTGTGGAGGTAGAGTTGAGAGATATGCCTTGGGAAAAACACACGAGAGAGTAAAAGAGGTGGGGGCCTCAAGAGTCGTCATGGCGGGAGAGCCCTGGAAGCTCATATATACTAAATGGGGTCCCTGGGTTGATGGTTTACTACAAGTTGGAATAATAGTGAAGGAGGTTGTTGAGAGGGGAAAGCCTCTTACAAGGATACTTAAAGAGGAAAAAATACCCGATTACCCCTGGGATAGAAGAAGCTACTTACTAGACCCCCTTGAAATACGGGATAATGTATACGTGGATATTATTGAGGAGCTTAGTCACGCGCTAGGAGAGCCCATGAGGGTAATAAGCATAGACGGCTATAGGTTTGAGTACTCAGATCGCTCATGGATTCTACTACGTAAAAGTGGAACAGAGCCTAAAATTAGGCTTTACGCTGAGGCGCAAGACAAGAGTAGACTAGAACACATTGTCAAGACAGCAGAGAACCTGGTATTAAAGGCCGTTAAAAAGCGTGGAGGAAGAGTAGTAGAGGTCACTATTGGCTAATATAAGAGGGGTTTTCTCAGAGAACTTTACGGGGAGTGACTTGGCCCTCTACAAGCCCTCTAAGAGTAAGAGAGAGGCTATTGAAAACATACTTAGAGACATAGATCCCAGTATAAGAGAATACGCGAGAGCCATATTAGAAAACATGAGTTTAGAAGAGATCTCAGGTATAAAGAGAGATGAGCTCTTAAAGCGAATTGAGGAGTTTAAAAAGAAGTTTAAAGTACAATAGTTGAACACTATTCTAAAGTTTTTAAGACTCTTAAGAGAAAGAGAAGTATTTGCCCCAAACCCGGGATACTCATGGCTGCGAGTAAGGGGATATATAGAGTTAAGATTATAGACGTCAGCTTCGATAAGCCCTTAGTAGTTATTAGTGAGAGCGATGCAAGAGA
>JAJHRJ010000063.1 GCA_020832865.1 Desulfurococcaceae archaeon | reverse complement strand
GCTTACAGTTAGAACACTTAAACTGCCACACGGCGAGGGGAAAAAGAAGTATGAAAAGTGGGAGATGAGAATACATAAGAGACTACTCTACATAGCAGAAGACGAGAGAGTGATGAGGCAACTAATACGCGTGAGAGTCCCACCTGAAGTTTGGGTAGAACTAGAAATTTTGTGAAATTTTGTAGAAGTATATCTTTTAACCCTCTTAAACTAAAAATAATACGTGAAGCCGGGGTGCCCGAGCGGTCTAAGGGGCTGGCCTGGAGAAGCGCTGGAGAGCCAGTACCCCGTAAGGGGTGCGCGGGTTCAAATCCCGCCCCCGGCGCTCGAGGATATATTCCGCTGTTCACGCTTTCCTCAAATAGGTCTATGTTTAAAAGCTCTTAATTTCTTATTGTATGGGTTAGTAGAAGTGCTTATCTCGGGGGTTTAAAGACTTGGAGAGAGTGTTTCGACATGTTATAAGAATACTCGAGACGGATGTGCCTGGAGAGTTGCCACTACTGTATGGGCTATCTGAGGTTAAAGGTATAGGGTATAACTTCGCTAATGCTATTTGCCGGGTTTTAAACCTAGATCCCAATATGAAAATAGGCTACTTAACAGACGGTGAAGTAGAGAGTATTGAGAAGGTCGTTAAAGAGCCCCTTAGTTTTGGGCTACCATCATGGATGTTTAATAGGAGAAAAGACTTCACTACTGGAGAAGACTTACACTTGTATGGAGCACAATTAATATACTATGTCAAAGAGGACATTGAGAGAGAAAAGAGAATTAAGAGCTGGCGTGGAGTAAGGCATGCACTAGGACTAAAAGTTAGAGGACAGAGAACAAGGACGACTGGTAGAACAGGTATAACTGTTGGCGTAAAGAGAAAGAAGGCTGCACAGCAACAAGAGAAGAAGTAGGTGTCTATATGGGTGACCCAAAGAAGTCGAGGAGAACTTGGACTACACCACGTCACCCGTGGAGAAAAGAGACTCTTATGGAGGAGAGCAGGCTTCTCGGCTTATACGGCTTAAGGAACAAGAGAGAGCTGTGGAAGGCAGCGAGTATTGTGAGGTATTTAAGGCATAGAGCAAGAGCACTACTCGCAGCTCCACCTGAAATAAGGGAGAGAGAAGAGAAAACCCTCTTAAATAATCTCATAAAACTCGGATTGCTAAAAGAGGGAGCTAAACTTGACCACATTTTAGATCTTAGAGTAGAGGACTTACTGGAGAGAAGACTCCAGACACTAGTTTATAGAAGAGGCCTTGCCCACACAATCTACGAGGCGAGGCAGTTGATCGTCCACGGACACATAGCTATTAGAGGTCGAAGAATACGCTCTCCAGGATACCTAGTCACAGTTGACGAGGAGCAGTACATATCTCTCTACCCTTATAGTTCACTCGTGACTAAAGCAGCTGAAAAAACCGTGGCAGAATAGAGGTGATAGCCTAAATGGCGTTCTCCCTTAGAGAGCTAAAGTGGGGTATAGCGCACGTGTATAGTAGTCCAAATAACACAATTGTACATATAACAGACCTGTCTGGGGGAGAAACTGTTAGCTTCTGTAGTGGTGGGAGAGTTGTTAAAGCAGATAGAGAAAAACCAAGCCCTTACGCAGCTATGCTTGCCGCCTCTAAGGCGGCGTCTGAAGCTTTTGAAAAGGGTATTTCAGCACTTCACATAAAGGTTAGGGCTCCAGGTGGTCACGGGCCTAAGACACCTGGACCCGGAGCTCAGGCAGCTATTAGGGCACTTGCAAGGTCTGGGTTCATAATAGGTAGAATAGAAGATGTTACACCAATACCTCATGACACCACTAGGAGGCCTGGAGGTAGGAGAGGTAAGAGACTGTAGAATTAAGCGTGATGTTTCTTGAAAGTACAAGTTCTCGAGAAGACCCTTCTCTCACTGAAACTATACGTTGAAGGGCTTTCACTCCACGTGCTTAACTCTATTAGGAGAGCCGTCCTCGCCGAAGTCCCAACTATGGCTATAGATTACGTGGTATTCATAGAGAACTCTAGTGCTTTTTACGACGAGTACATAGCGCACAGATTAGCTCTAATACCACTTAGAAGTGACGATGCGCATTTGAGATACAAGCCACCTGAGGAGTGTGCTGAAGCTGGTGAGAAACACATGTTCTCCGCTGACTGCTTCGCGAAATTTGACCTCACATCAGAGGGGCCTGAAGAGGGTGAGCTAACAATTTACTCGAGAGACCTTGTAACCTCAGATCCCTACGTAAAGCCAGTATACGACGACATACCGGTAATTAAGCTTATTCCAGGCCAGAGAATTAGGCTTGAGGCATTTGCTAGGCTAGGTCGTGGAAAAGAGCACGCTAAGTGGAGCCCAGTGAGTATTGCTGCGCACAAGTATGTACCAATAGTAACCCTGAATTACGAGGACTGTAATAATTGCCTTAAGTGCGCTGAGGCTTGTCCAAGAGGAATCTTAGTAATTTCAGGTGAGAGAGTAATTGTCGATGAGAGTAGAGTATTTAACTGTAACTTCTGTAGACTCTGTGAAAGCGTGTGTGCAAATAAGGCTATTACTGTATCACATAAAGAGAATTCATACATATTAAACCTGGAGTTTACAGGAGCTCTCTCACCTAAAAACACGCTTTTAACAGCCTCTGATATTCTCATTAAGAAGCTTGAAGAGTTTGAGGTAAAACTGCGAGAACTCGGTGTTTTAGCGTGAAGAAGACTAATCTTACACTGAGAGAACTAGTAGAAGTACTCTACTCGTACGCGAGGAGGTTTAATGCTAATATTTGGGCTAGTGTTGCAGAAGAGCTGGAGAAGCCGAGTAGGAGACTCAGAGTAGTTAATGTGAGTAAGATTAACAGGTACACAGAGCCTAACGACTACGTTATAGTCCCCGGTAAGGTTCTCGGTGCAGGAGAACTAGACCACCCAGTCACTGTAGCCGCGTTTAGCTTCTCAAAGACAGCTATTGATAAGATAACTAGAGCTGGTGGTAGAGTTATTAGCATATTTAAGCTCTTAGAAGAGAGGCCTACAGGGTCTAATGTGAAGATTATAGGGTAGAGAGTATGAGTGAGAAGAACGTTATTTACATTGACGCAGCGGGCCACATACTTGGTAGACTCGCGAGTATTGTAGCTAAGAAGCTTCTAGAAGGCTACAGTGTACACGTTGTTAACGTTGAGAAGGCTGTTCTCAGCGGGAGTAAACAGCGTATTATCCAGGGCTATAAGCTGTTATTCAAAGTACACACCCACGTAAATCCTGAGAAGTCTGGGGTTAGACGCCCCAGGAGCCCAGTTAACATATTTAGGCGTGCTGTTAGAGGCATGTTACCCATG
>JAJHRJ010000004.1 GCA_020832865.1 Desulfurococcaceae archaeon | reverse complement strand
CTCAGGCTAGAGTAGCTAATGGTCACATTTTACCACTAGGAGCTATACCGGAGGGTGTTCAAGTGGCTAACGTTGAGAAAACGCCTGGTGATGGTGGTAGATATGCGAGATCTAGTGGGACTTACGCGGTGGTCATGGGTAAGTCGGGGGATAAGGTGAAAGTTCTACTACCAAGTGGAAAAGTTGTAGAGGTCTCAGCGATGGCTAGGGCAACAGTAGGTGTAGTTGCTGGTGGAGGTCGACTAGAGAAGCCCTTACTAAAAGCCGGGGCAGCGTACTGGAAGTGGAGTGCTAAGAGTCACTGGTGGCCACGTGTTAGAGGACTTGCAATGAACCCTGCATCTCACCCGCATGGAGGAGGTAGACATGTTGGTAGACCTACAACGGTATCTCGTAATGCACCACCTGGCAGAAAAGTTGGTCACATTGCAGCGAGGAGAACAGGTAGGAGGAAGAGTAAGTAGTGATGAGTATGTTTAGAACTAAAAGCGCTTTTATACCAATTGTAGCTCTAATTGCGTGCTTAGAGGCTGGTGTTTAGTGAGCCAGGCACCTAGTTTACCCCCACACTTACAAGACGCACCACCTGAGTGGAGGAAGTTTAGATATAGAGGTAAGACTCTAGAGGAGTTGCTTAGCATGTCTCTAGACGACTTTGTTAGGCTTCTCCCAGCTAGGCAGAGGAGAAGTCTCACACGTGGATTTACAAAGGCCCAGATAAGACTTCTAGCTAAGATAAGGAGGATTATTAGGGATCCAGAGCTCGCTAAGAAGAAGGTCCTGAAAACACACGTTAGAGACATGATAATACTCCCAGAGATGGTGGGATTAACTTTCGCTGTGTATAATGGTAAAGAGTACGTACAGTTTAAGGTTACACCGGAGATGATTGGACACTATCTTGGGGAATTCAGTCCTACAACTAAGAAGGTTACTCACGGAGAGCCGGGACTCAAGGCCACTAGGAGTAGTAGGTTTATATCTATGAAGTAGGTGCTTATGAAATGCCTACATGGCATTACTCTCTAAAACTGCGAGATGAGACTAAAATAGTGAAAGGAGTAGCCTTTGATATACCAGTGTCAATAAAGTACATGAGAGAAATCGCAGCCACTTTAAAGGGTATGAGGCTCAGTGAAGCGGAGAAGTTCCTTGAGGATGTGATTAAGCTTAAACAGGCAGTTCCATTCAGGAGGTATCATGGAAAAGTAAGCCATAAACGAGGTTTAGCCGACAGGTTCGCTTGGCCTATTGGCAGGTACCCAGTAAAGGGGGCTAAATATACTCTAAAGGTACTCAGAAACGTTAAAGCCAATGCTGAGAGCAAGGGGTTAAACGTAGAGAAGCTAGTCATTATTCACATATCAGCTCACAAGGGCCCTACGCTGAAAAGATACATGCCGAGAGCACATGGCCGTTCAACCCCAAAATACAGGAGGACAAGTCACCTCGAAGTAGTAGTCAAAGAGGTTGACTAGTATGGTTGGACCTAAGATAAAGAACTACTTCTTAACACTTGGCTTAATGAAGATAATGGTTGACGAGATCTTAGCACACTACTTCAAGGACTCTGGGTATGCCGATGTGGAGATATACAAAACTCCACTTGGCTACAGAATAGTCATTTACGCTGAACACCCCGGGAGGCTTATTGGCCGCGGAGGGTCTGTTTTAAGAAAAATAGCAGCGGTTCTTCAGGCTAGAGCAGGCTTAGAAAATGTGAGTATCACTGTATCTCCGGTTGTTAATCCAGATCTCAATGCCAGAGTAGTGGCTTTTAGAATAGCGAGACTCCTTGAAAGAGGAATTCCTTATAGGAGGTTAATGCTGTTCACGCTAAGAAGAGTAATGGAGGCTGGTGCTCTGGGGTGTGAAATAGTAATAAGCGGTAAGCTGCGAGGTGAGAGAGCGTCTTTCGAGAAGCTCCGCGCGGGGAAGGTCTACAAAGCTGGCGAAATAGTTGACCACATAGTTGATAGGGCTGTGGCACACGCTCTTCTTAAACCTGGTGTTTACGGAGTAGAGGTAATTATAGTTAGGCCTACTACGCAGTTACCAGACCAGATTGCTATGAGGGAGCTTCCACCCACTGAGATTGATAAGATAAAAGAAGAGGTGAAGGGGCTTCTTGAAGCCGAGTGAAATACGGGAAATGAGCCGGGAGGAAAGACTTAGGAGACTTGATGAGTTAAGATCAGAGCTAGTTAAGCTTAGACTACAGGCTAAAATGGGCTTGCTGAAAGATACGGCTAGGATTAAGAGTGTAAAAAGAGATATTGCCCGCATTTTAACGATAATGCGAGAGGAGCGCGAAGATGAGCATGTTAAAGAGTGATTTTACATGAGAGTAGCTCCAGGTAATATACTCTGCCATGAACTAATAGGCCTCGAGGTTAAGGTTAAACAGTATACTGACTCTAGGTTAGTGGGGCTACTGGGCGTAGTTGTAGACGAGACACTTAAGTCTCTAGTTATTGAGAAAAGCAATGGAAGGAGAATACGCGTCTTCAAGGTTAATGGTGTGTTCTCGTTTAGGTTACCTAGTGGTGAAGAGATCGATGTTGTGGGCGTAGACATTATTGGTAGGCCTTGGGATAGGCTTAAGAGAAACATTGAGAAGTGCAGGGTGTGATTTATGAGCACACTAGGAGGTGCATCTAAAACGCCACGTAATATAGGAATCCCCGGAGTAAAGCCCCCGGAGAAGACGTGTAGTGATCCTAGGTGTCCTTGGCACGGTCACCTAAAAGTAAGAGGCATACTAATAGAAGGCACAGTTGTGAAAGCTCGTGGTCGCAAAACAGCTGTTGTACTACACGAGTACCTACATTACGTCTCAAAGTATATGAGGTATGAGCGTAGAAGGAGAAAAATACATGTCCGTGTGCCCCCCTGTATCGATGTCCGAGAAGGAGACAGAGTTCTAATTGCGGAGACTCGTCCACTAGCTAAGACTGTTGCATTTGTAGTTATAAGTGTCCTTAGGAAAAAGGAGAGTAGCTAGGGTGATGCTTAAATGGGTGCTAAGAGAGCTGCTGCTGGAAAACCCACTTACTCCAGGAGACACTTAGCTAGTGGGCTTCAAGTTATGTCTAGAGTTAAAGTTACTGATAATAGTGGCGCAAAGGAGGCGGTAATTATAGGTGTCCCCGGCTATCATGGTCGACTTAGAAGAGTCCCGCCAGCGTGTGTAGGGGATATCGTAGTTGTTAGTGTTAAAAAAGGCACTCCCGAGGTTAGAAAAAAAGTATTTAAAGCAGTAGTTGTGAGGCAGAGGAGACCGTACAGAAGACCTGATGGAACGTGGATAGCTTTTGAGGACAACGCCGTTGTGCTATTAACGCCTGAGGGTATGTTGAAGGGCACTGAGATACGTGGACCCGTGGCTAAAGAGGCTGCTGAGAGGTGGCCTCAAGTCGCTAACGCGGCGTCAATAATAGTGTAGGGCGAGTTCTTGTGCCCTTAAGGTCCTCTACTCAACCTAAAGTACAGAGAAAACGCCTATACACAATGCCTAATCACTTGAGACACAGACTCTTTAATGCGCCTCTTTCAAGTGAGCTACGTGAGAAGTATGGAGTTAAAAGACTCCCTGTGAGAGTTGGTGATATAGTTAGAATAATGAGGGGTGATTTCACTGGCACAGAGGGAAAAGTCGTCAATGTTGATTTAAAGCGTATTAGGATATTTGTAGAGGGAGTACAGATTAAGAAAGCAGATGGAACCCCCGTCTACTACCCTATACATCCAAGTAAAGTCATGATTGTAAAGCTAGATCTCTCAGATAAATACAGGTTAAGGATAATTGAGCGGAGGAAAGCGAGAACTGAGATTACTGGTGAGAGTAAAGAGAAAGAGCAGGGAGGTGGCTAATAGTGACTAAAATGAGTGGATCTAGACACTTAAAGGCACTTGCAGCACCAGAGTTCTGGCCTATACTGAGAAAGGAGTATAAGTGGGTTGTTAAGCCTAGCCCGGGTCCACATCCCATTGAGCGGTGTATACCTCTCCTCATTCTAGTACGTGATGTCTTCAGGTACGCGGGGACTGGGAGAGAGGCGAGAAAGCTTATAGCTGAAGGCCACTTTAAAATCGATGGTAGAGCGATAAGAGACTACAAGTTCCCAGTAGGATTAATGGACGTAGTTGAGGTTATTGATACAGGCGAGGTGTATAGGGTTCTACCAACCCCCACTAAGATCCTATGGCCTCACAAAATACCGGTAGAGGAGGCCTCTATTAAGCCGTGTCAAATAAGAGATAAGACAACTGTAAAAGGGGGACATATACAGCTCAATTTACACGACGGCAGAAATATACTCATAAGAGTAGCTGATCCACGCAACCCTGTAGAAGACGTCTACGAGACTATGGGCACGGTTATTATTTCGCTCAGAGATAAGAGTATGCTCAGCTATATACCCCTTAAAGAGGGAGTCATTGTTATTGTTACTGGTGGTAGAAATGTTGGCCGCGTGGGAAGGGTAGTTGAGATTATACCTAGTGCTCTTAAGAAGAAGAAGCACATTGTAACATTAGAAGATAGTGCTGGTAGAAGATTTCAGACGAGTCTAGAATACGTGTTTCCTATAGGCGTTGAGAAGCCGGCTATTTCCCTCTATGAGGGTGCATGGCAATGACAGCTTTAACACCGGAGGTTGAAAGTGAGATTCTTAAGAAGTGGGAGAGTAATCCAATGCTCAAGCCGAGAATATCTAAGGTCACTATTAACGTGAGTATTAATCCGGATTTTGAGAGGTTAAAGAGGATCGCCAGCGTACTAGAGGAAATAACAGGGTTAAAGCCATCGCTTAGAAGAGCAAAAAGAACTATTAGAGAATTCGGTGTGAAGAAAGGAGACTATATAGCTGCAGCGGTCACGTTGCGAGGGAATCGCGCAGTAGAGTTCTTGAAGAGAGCTCTAGATGCTGTTGGATACCGTCTCAAAGCCTCTAGTTTTGACGATTATGGCAATGTGTGTTTTGGCGTTAAAGAGCACATACACCTCCCCGGGGTAAAATATGACCCGGAAATAGGGATCTTCGGCATGGATGTCTGTATAACTATTGAGAGACCTGGCTACAGAGTTATGCGTAGAAGGCGCTGTAGATCCACTATACCTAAAAGACATAGAGTGAAGAGATTAGAGTCTATGATTCTACTTAAAAACCTCTTTGGAGTTGAAATTGTTGAGTAATAGGTGTGCTTATGGCTAAATTTAAGCAGCCTAAGCAGTACAGGTATGGACGAGGCGTTCAGGAGTGTAGGAGGTGTGGTTCTAAAGACGCTGTTATACAAGCTTACGGAATATATCTCTGTAGGCAGTGCTTTAGGGAAATTGCTACTACACTTGGTTTTAAGAAGTACAGCTAGTAGGTGTTTAAGCATGGTGACAATGGACTCCTTAGCGAATACCCTCTCTGCTATATACAACGCCGAGGTTAGAGCTAAGAAAGAAGTAGTCACTTGGCCCGCCTCTAAGCTAATACTAAACGTCTTAAAGGTTCTACAGAGAGAGGGTTACATCGGTGAGTTCGAGTACATTGATGACGGCAGGTGGGGTAAGATCAGGGTTCAACTACTGGGCAGAATAAACAAGATAGGAGTAATAAAGCCCAGGTACCCGGTTAAGTATGAGGACTTAGTGAATCCTCCTCACTGGCTGAAAAAATACCTCCCATCATACAATATCGGCATACTAATAGTCTCTACTTCACAGGGTGTAATGTCCCACAGGGAGGCGATTGAGAGGAAAATCGGGGGTGTGCTTTTAGCATACTGCTACTAGTCGTAGAAAGGTGGTGGTGATGGCGAGGTCTATTCACGTCGAAGAGCGAGTTCAAATCCCAGGGAGTGTTAGAGTTCAAGTAGATAATATGAGAGTACGTGTTGAGGGGCCTCGTGGAGTTGTTGAGAAAGACTTTTCACACGCGAGGGGTGTTCTCATATCTCTTAGAGATGGCGAATTAGTCGTAGAGGCATATATGGCTAATAGGAGGATTAAAGCCCTCGTTGGAACAATTGCTTCACACATAAGGAACATGATTACTGGTGTTACTAAGGGGTATAGGTATAAGCTGAAAATAGTGTATTCACACTTCCCGGTAACAGTTGTCTACGATAAGCAGAACAGGGTTGTGAGAATAAAAAACTTTCTAGGTGAAAAAGCTGACCGCGTTGCGAGAGTATATGGCAATGTAGATGTGCGCGTTGAAGGAAACGACGTAATAGTGGAGGGTGTAGACATAGAGGAGGTTGGGTTAACAGCAGCGTCAATAGAGAGGGCTACACGAGTAAGAGACCTCGATAGGAGGGTTTTTGCTGACGGTATATACATTTATAGTAGAGAGATCGCCGGTGAGTAGTATGGCTGAGACTAGGGACTTTAACTACTACTTAAGACTACGTGAGAAAATAAAGCAGAAAATGCCTAAGTTTCTCAGGCACTTATGGTGGAAAAAACCGAAGTTTAAAAATGACCCTAAGTGGCGTAAACCTAAAGGTGTAGATAATAAAATGAGATTACAGCTTAAAGGATATCCTCCACTAGTTAAAGTCGGATATCGAGTACCAGTAGTGGTTAGAGGTCTTCACCCGAGTGGCCTTAAACCAGTAGTTGTTTACAGTGTTAGAGAGCTGGATAACTATAGTCCAAGTGATCACATAGTGTATATTGGGAGTACTGTTAGCTTAAAAAAAGCTACTTTAATCTACAAGAGGGCGGTTGAAAAAGGCTTTAAAGTGGCTAACCCACCAAGAGTTGTTGAGGCTTCATAGTGGTGATTAAGTATGAGTGATCTCACACTGCAGAAAAGGCTCGCCGCGGAGATCCTCGGTGTAGGTGTTTCCAGGATCAGAATAGACCCCGCTAGAGTCAGCGATGTTGCACAGGCAATTACGAGAGAAGACGTGAAGAAGCTAATTAAAAACGGGGCTATTTGGGCTGAGCAAGAGCACGGAGTAGCAGGGTACTCATCTAGGATTAGAAGTAGGCAGCGTGTAAAGGGGCGAAGTAGGGGGCACGGTAAGCGTGAAGGGGGCAAATACGCGAGGAGCGACCCGAAGAGGGCGTGGATGAGTAGAATTAGGAAGATTAGGCGCTATTTGAGATACTTGAGAAACCACGGCGTTCTAGACAGGAAGACGTATCGACGTATTTACATGCTAGCGAAAGGCGGGTACTTTTCTTCTCTCAGCTCACTTCGACTATATCTCAAAGAGAGCGGTGTACTAAAAGAGACGTAAAGGTGATTAAATGGCACGAGGCCCTAGATATAAGGTTCCACGTAGAAGAAGGCGTGAGGGGAAAACCAACTACTATAAGCGCTATAGAATGGTGCTTTCAGGACACCCGAGATTCGTCGTTAGGAAAACACTGAATTACATATGGGTTCAAGTAGCAGTAGCTAAGCCCGAGGGAGACTATATATTAGCGGCGGCTCACTCGAGAGAGCTCGTCAAGAAATTTGGGTGGAAGGGTGGTACAGCTAATACTCCAGCAGCCTACTTGACTGGGCTACTAGCAGCTCTACGTGCTCTCGAGAAGAACATTAAATACGCTGTTCCAGACATCGGGCTACACAGGCCAACTAGGGGTAGCATGGTCTTTGCTGCTATTAAAGCAGCTAATGATGTAGGGTTAAAAGTCCCCATGAGCGAGGAAGTAGCGCCCTCGCTAGATAGAATTAGGGGTGTTCACATCGCCGAGTACGCTAAAATGCTAAAAGAGAGAGGCTTAGATAAGACTAGATTTTCAAAGTACTATGAGAGGGGATTAGACCCTGAAACTCTTCCATCTCACTTCGACGAGGTTAAAAAAGCCATTCTAGCCTCTCACAGCTCGAAAATCAATGTAAGAGGAGGCGAGTAGGTGTATACGCTATGTCATACTCTCTCATGTCAGCACTTGATAAGGCAGCTCTAGAGAAGTGGACTCCGCGTACGAGGACAGGTAAACTAGTATTAGAGGGGAAAATAACTAGTTTAAATGAAATATTCAGTAAAAATCTACCTCTACTAGAGCCCGAAATAGTAGACTACCTTTTATCTAATTTAAAGTACGCTGTCGTAGACCGAAAACACGTCCAGAAAATGACAGATGCTGGTAGAAGAACAAAGATTCAGATAATAGTTATAGTGGGAGATGAGAGTAGCTACGTGGGTATTGGGATAGGTAAAGCCCGCCAGTACACAGATGCTTTAGCAAAGGCTCTTCGAGACGCAAAGCTGAATATTAGGCCTATTAGGAGAGGCTGTGGTAGCTGGGAGTGTAGATGTGGAGAACCTCACTCTGTACCATTTACTGTTACAGGCTCCTCTGGGAGTGTGAGAATTACTCTAAAACCAGCACCAAAGGGCACAGGACTAGTAGCTGGAGACATAGCAAAAGTTGCACTTAGATTAGCCGGTATTAGAGATGTCTGGACACAGAGTATGGGGGAGACTAGAACAACACTAAATTTTGCAAAAGCTGTTGTTAACGCTCTTCACAACACGTACAAGTTCATTACACCACTAGACTGGATTAAAGCGTAAAAGTCTAGCGGTGAGTATGCGTGGCTATTACAGGAGAACTCATCCCTGTATACGCGATTATTAGAATCCGCGGTGTAGTTAACAGTCCATACGATGTTAACTACACCCTAAAACTACTACGCTTACACAGAAAATACCACTGTGTACTATATCCCGCGTCTCTTCCTGGGTTAAAGAACATGTTATTGAAAGTAGCTAACTGGGCTACCTGGGGCGAGATCAACAGGGAAACCCTAATTCTACTACTCAGAGAGCGTGGTACTACGCCTGGAAACAAAAAGCTCACAGATGACTACGTAGATAAGTACTTTGCTCAGTATGGTGTACAAGGAGGTATAGAAGCACTAGCAGACGCTATCTTACAGGGAAAAGTGATGTTGCACAAAGTAGATCACTTAGTTAAACCGGTCTTTAGACTACACCCACCTCACGGGGGATTTAAGAGATCCACAAGAAAACTATTTAGTCAAGGTGGAGAGCTCGGCTATAGAGGCCTCGCCATAAATGAGCTCTTAAAGAGAATGATCTAGGTGAGCTTACATGGTTGTGAGACGTGAGAAAAAGAGCCGCAAGTTACGTGGTAGAACGAGAACAATGGGCTGGGGTAGAATAGGACAACACAGAAAAAGCGGGTCAAGAGGAGGCTTTGGCGCTGTTGGTTTCCACAAACACAAGTGGATATGGCTTATAAAGCATGCTCCAAACTGGTATGGTAAACACGGCTTTGTAAGCCCGCGCCAACTTCGAGGAGAAACTAAGACTATTAATGTAGGGGATTTAAATGAGCTTGCTTTACAGCTACTCTCACAGAATCGTGCTGTAAGAGAAAACGAGCTCATTGTCATAGACACTGTTGAAATGGGATATGATAAGGTCCTTGGTAGAGGAAGAGTAACAATACCACTAAAAGTCATAACTAAGAGTATCTCGGAGAAAGCCAAGAAGAAGATCGAGAAGCAGGGAGGCGTAGTAGTCTTAGTTGAAAACGCGAAGTAAGGAGTTTAAGAGCTCATTTGAGAAAATAACCTATTGCAGTAGAGATAAATTTTAACTGGGAAATATCTATAGAAACTTAGTTAAAGAGCTGTATACGGTTAGCTTTGAGTAAAAGGTGAAATAGCATGGGAGTACTTTCAGCAATGGCCACGGTAGCGAAGTATGTACCAACTGTGCCTAAACCTAAGAGGAGGCCAAGCCTTGGAGAGAGATTAGCCTGGACTTTTCTCGCACTACTCGTATACTTATTAATGGCTCACACACCACTATATGGCATACAGGTCACAGGGCCTGAGCAATTTCTACTAATCCAAGTAATCTTTGCTGCTCACAGTGGGACTTTAATGGAGCTCGGTATAGGACCTATAGTTACTGCTGGGTTAATAATGCAGATCTTGGCGGGGGCGAAGATAGTAGATATTGACCTAACTGACCCAGAGAAGCGGCGAGAGTTTACAATGGCGCAGAAAACACTAGCAATAGTCCTCACGGCATTTCAAGCTGCAATGTACTCTCTCGCGTGTAGATACTGGAATTTCGCTGGAAACCCAATTACGCACTGTACTGCGTCCTCAAGTATTAGAGTAGCTGTTGCGCTTCAACTATTCTTAGCGACGTTTCTCATAATGATCCTCGATGAAATGGTGCAAAAGGGGTGGGGGATAGGCTCAGGAGTTTCACTCTTTATTCTAGCTGGTGTAGCTACAACCGTCTTCTGGAACACATTTAGTCCACTTAGAGTTCAAGGAGAATACGTTGGATTTATACCATACCTCGTAGACGCCGTGTTCAACCGTAGAGACCTCGCCAACGTGTTTATTAGGCCTGGTGGAAGAGACCTCGTAGGGCTACTCGCGACTATTACTATTGCAATACTACTAGTTTACCTTAGCAGTATGAGAGTAGAAATACCAATAACATCTCCTAGACTATACACAATTAAAAGTAGAGTCCCACTGCAATTTCTCTACGTTAGTAACATACCAGTGCTATTCATAGGTATACTCTATTCCAATATAATAGTGTTTGCTGCGTTAATAAGGAATTACCTACGCAATATTGTACCTGCTAGTGTAGTAAACTTCTTAGTTCAGTACGATGCACAAGGCAGGGTAACTGGTGGATTAGCATACTACTTGTCGGGGCCCAGCGGCGTCTATAGTGCAGCACACGATCCTGTTCACACAATTATATACAGCGTACTCGTCATAGTGTTCGCTATTATGTTTGGACTAATGTGGGTTGAGGTGGCAGGTCTAAATCCACCTGCTCAGGCTCAGCAACTCATAGACAGTGGTTTCGAGGTGCCTGGGCTTAGACGTAACCCTAAGATACTAGAGCATATTCTTGCGAGGTATATTTACCCATTAACAATTCTCTCATCAATAATTGTAGCAGTTATAGCTATTATCGCGGATATATTAGGGGCTTACGGTACAGGTATGGGGCTCCTCTTAGCAATTGGTATACTACAGCAGTATTACGCGGCAATAGCTTACGAGAGAGCTCTTGAGGCGTATCCTCTGCTAAGGAGATTTATTGGAGAATAATAACTATGATCACTATTCTCCTCACAGCGTCTATCATATTCTTAGTAGCCATATACGTGTTCCTGGTTAGGCTATTCAAGAAGACACGGTTTTATAGAGAAATCTGTTCTCTCCGCCAAGTGCTAACAGGGGTGCCACAGGAGCTTAGATCTAAGAGAGACGTGAGAAAATACAGGAAGCTCAAACCATACATTAAGTCACTTCGCAGAAGAGCAGTAGTAGTTACACTAGTATACACACTCTTATTCCTAGTGTTCTACCTAGCGAGTTTAACTATAACCTGGCTTATTGGGTCAGTATTTAACACGTTTTTCACTAAGTCACCAGTGGGATTACCACTGCTGAGCTTTCTCGACACAGAATCAGGCTACTTCGTTATACCCATCTACGTAAACACAATATTAATTCTCACAGGTGTGCTCTATATATTTATAAGAGAGGCGAAATTAGACTAGTTAAAACTAGTTTATTTTAAGAGCCTTATGTGCAAAGTATGAAGTGTAGAGGTGTGCTTAATAATGCCTCGACCCATGTACAGGTCAAGGGGTTGGAGGAGAGTTAAAAGAGTTACTCCAAGAGGAGATGTCACAGTACACTATGAGAAGAAGCGTCCTAGTAGAGCTCGGTGTGCTATTTGTGGTAGAGAGCTAAATGGTGTTCCAGCTCTTAGATCATTTAAACTGAGTAAACTCGCGAAAACTATGAAGAGACCTGAAAGAATGTATGGAGGTGTGATTTGCCCTCGCTGTCTTGCAAGGGGGTTAAGAGAGAGTGTGCGGCTATCGCTTTACACGTTCTCAACCGAGGCAACTGGCTTATCCTAGCATAAGCTACTCTTCTCTAAGTATAGTTACTGGTGTGACAAGTGGTGAGAGTAGTCGTTAGCGGTCCTCCAGGTAGCGGTAAAACCACGCAGGCTAAGCTTATAGCTGAGCACTTTAAATTAAAGTACTTCTCAGCGGGAAGAGTGTTTCGTGAAATAGCGTTAAAACGTGGTGTTGGAGTAGACGAGCTAAGCGTTCTCGCTACTAGAGACCCTAGCATCGACATTGAAGTTGACAAGAAGACCTTTGAGATAGCACATGAAGACAACATTGTAATAGACGCGCATTTAGGTGCCTGGATTGTAGGCGATATTGTCGATATTAAAGTATATGTAACAGCCCCCTTTGCCCTCAGGGTCTTGAGAATTGCTACTAGGGATAACATACCCGTGGAGAGGGCTCTCAGAGAGACCCTAATAAGAGAAGTAAGCCAGAAGAGGCGCTTTATGGAGTTTTATGGAATAGATGTGAGTGACTTATCAATATTTGACGTTGTTGTAAACACAAAGAACATTAATGCTGAGAGAGCCTTTAAGATTATCAGGAAGGTTATAGAAAATGATGTTTAAAAACTACTAGTTGATGTCTAAAAGTGTAGGCTAATAAAGAGGTGTTTCCAGTGCCAGCTATAGAAATAGGCAGAATATGTGTCAAAGTAGCTGGGAGAGAAGCTGGGAGAAAATGCGTCATAGTTGACATAGTTGACGAGAACTTCGTTCTCATTACTGGACCAAAGCAATTAACAGGAGTTAAGAGGCGCAGAGTTAACATAAAACACATAGAGCCAACAGACAAGACTATAGAAATACCTAGAGGAGCTAGTGACGACGAGGTTTTAAAATCACTAGAGAAAAGTGGTTTAGTTGAATACATGAAGGAAGCAGTAAAGCCTGAGTTAAGTAAGATATAGGATAGAATTTTTAACTTAGAGATATTAGTGTTTTAACGCACATATATGCTCAAAACAGACCTACTCATCTTAATTGCTACTACAGTTATAAGCCTCTATGAACTCACGTTTTTCGGGGTAAGTATATGAGTTTAGTGGAAAAAGGCCTGCGTTTTATTAACGAGATCACTAGGAGGGCTGGATATGAGAACAACTGGATTAAGCTTCGAGAGGCGGATACCTGTCTGGATTATGGCACGTTCCCGCTTGATAGGAAAATTGAAGACCTTATACGATTTGGTGTTATAAACTTAGATAAACCTCCTGGGCCTACAAGTCATGAAGTAGTCGCGTGGATTAAGAAGATATTTAATGTGAGTAAAGCCGGTCATGGGGGTACCCTAGAACCCCTCATCTGAGGGGTGGGGAGACCCCAAAGTGACTGGCGTTCTCCCTGTAGGTCTAGCTAATAGTACCAAGGTTATTGGGAGTGTAATTCACAGTGTAAAAGAGTATGTAATGCTAATACAGCTACACGAGTACACGCCTCTAGGAAATATTCAAAGAGCTATTGAGAACTTTAAAGGTAAAATATACCAGAAGCCCCCATTGAGGTCAAGTGTTAAGAGGACTGTGAGAGTGAAGACCATATATGAGATCGAGATCCTAGATCACTATGAAAAGTACGTGCTAATGAGAGTACTGTGCGATCCCGGGACATACATGAGAAAGCTAGCACACGATCTCGGATTGATCCTAGGAGTAGGGGCACACATGAGAGAGCTAAGGAGGACGAGGACAGGGCCCTTCAGAGAAGACGAGACACTCGTGAGGCTTCAAACCATTAGTGAAGCACTCTACCTGTGGAGGACTAATGGTAGAGAAGACCTTTTAAGAAGATATGTGTTACCAGTTGAAGTATCTGTAGTGCACTTACCTAAAATAGTCATAATGGACACTGCTGTAGACGCTATTGCACATGGAGCAGACCTCGCGGTGCCAGGTGTAGTAATGCTCACTAGTGACGTTAAAGCTAACAATAGAGTCGCGATATTCACGCTAAAAGGAGAACTAGTAGCACTCGGCAGGGCCCTCAGGGATGCTGAGGAGATTGCTAAAATGGAAAAGGGCATTGTAGTTAAAACTACAAGAGTCATAATGCCACGCGGAGTTTACCCCGATTACTGGAAGCGTAGAAAAACAAGCACGGTGTTATCTAAATGACACACTACTACAAGAGTGAAGCCCGTGGAAAGAAGGTCTTAATCCCCCTATTTATACGGGGAGTCACTCTCCAGTTTATATCATATACTAGTCTCTTCTCTGGTACGGAGGTAGATGAGGGCACGAGGCTACTACTAGAGAGCATTGTGCTACCCGAAGAGGGCAGCGTACTAGATGTGGGCTGCGGCTACGGGGTAATAGGTATTACTGTCGCGAAGTTAAACCCCAGGCTCAGAGTTTATATGACAGATATTAATCCACTATGTGTCAAAATAGCGAGAATTAACGCTAGATTAAATAACGTGGATAGCAGAGTCGTAGTTCTACAGGGAGACAGGTATAAGCCTGTAAAAGGCTTAAAATTCAACGCAATATACTCAAACCCACCACTATCTGCTGGCATGAGCATAGTTGAAGATATCGTGCTAGGTGCTAGAGAACACCTAGTTGATAACGGCTTCGCGCAGTTTGTCCTAGCTAAGGGGGGAGAGTATTTAGCTAGTAGAGCTAGAGAAGTATATAGGAGCGTAAAGACCACTAGTAAAAAGGGTTATATTATCCTATATGTAGAAGTATAGTAGTAGAGCCGGGGTGCCCGAGCGGACTAAGGGGCCGGCCTTGAGAGCCGGTGGGGATATCCCCGCGCGGGTTCAAATCCCGCCCCCGGCGCTTAATGAGATTAAAATGTCTACATGTACTCAACACTATTATTAGCACCATTATCAGTACTTGGTATTTAGCGGTTATTTCTCATGAGAGCTTTCGGGTACTCACTGCTCTTCGTGAGTGTTAGATTGGCTTTGTAGTACCCCACTTTTCGAGTGCTCTTGCTAGTTCACGGTGTGTCTTAGCGTGCTCTTCTAGTGGTATACCCCTACTAATAGCCTCTAGTGCTTGTCTAACAGCTATGGCGCCTGCACGTGGGCCATCTGGGTGTCCTATTACTCCACCCCCAATTTGTATTACTAGGTCTGTTCCGAGAGCCTCTATTACTAGTGGTAGTGTACCTGGGTGTAAGCCGCCGGAGGAGACGGGCATTGTTGGCTTAATATGGTACATTGGCTGCTCAAGGTGAAACT
>JAJHRJ010000062.1 GCA_020832865.1 Desulfurococcaceae archaeon | reverse complement strand
AAGGTAGAGGCTTAAGTAATGAACTCTTTTTCCTCTAGGAGGCTTATTACTGGTTTTACTGAGGCCTTAACACTAGCTTTAATCTTAGAAGCCTCCGCGTACCCGAAACCAGGCAATATTCATAGGCTTCGAGATAAGCCCAGATTGAGATACGAGGCTTTTTTAGCAACAGGTGTATTCGCGTATAAATACTTTAAGAGAGGAGTTATGCGTGGGCTTCGTGGTTATCAGCGCGTAGTTCTAGGAGACTTGGTCTATGAGCTCGTAAGAGATGTGGTTAAAAAGGTAAAATCTAGTAACACGTGTTTAGGTTCCTCACTGCTACTTTCCCTACTCAGCGTTTCAGCTGGTAAGTGTATTGCTAATACATGTAGTCGTGTTG
Organism: Desulfurococcaceae archaeon; assembly: GCA_020832865.1. Next base: position 2,980 of record JAJHRJ010000062.1, on the reverse strand, counting down.
AAGAAGTTGTAGAGTACTCCAAAGATGTGATCTCATCTACTACTGTTCTAGACTCAATATACTACTACATGGCTGTGAGACTGGCATCTCCCAGTTACATTAAGCCCTGTGACTACACTGGCGAGTACGTTAATGTATGGGATTCAGACTTTAAGGAGAAGCTCAAAGCGAGAAAACAGCATCTCTACAAAACTTTACTTTATAGCTCTAGATTTGACATTGTAGCTAGCGAGGCTGTAGAGGGTTTTCCGCGGGGTATTAGAGCTGAAGGCTTCCTCAGGTCAAGAGTAAATGTGAATAGAGAACTAAACAGGTCTATTGTAGAGACATATTTATATTTACTATCGAGCACTATTGACACTGTTATATTATTAAAGCACGGTTACGAGGTCGCTAGAGAGATTTCTCAGAAAGCTTCACTTGTGCTTAATAAAGTCCTAAATGCTGGAGACAACTGGGTGAATGCTGTTCTCGAATTTGATAAAGAACTATATGAGAGAGGCTTAAACCCAGGCGCCGTGGCCGACTTAGTAGCTGAAACACTAGCTCTATACTTATTTAAAAACATATTGAGCGGCTTTAGTATTCTAGATTTATCATATTAGAGTAAGCAGAAAGACTTACTCCCGGGGTTTTCCCACTACTCCACGTACTCTTTTAAGCTAACTTCTGTGCCTCGTTTAACAAACCTTATCTTAATATCGGGTTTCACGTCGAGGTTTAACGCGACTACTATATCGTAGATTAGCGTGCCGCTCACGGAGTTGATCTTAATTACTCTTTAGAGCTCTATACAACTCGCCTATTAGAGCATTATATACCTCCGGGTACTTCAGCTTGTTAAGTAGCTTTATAGCGCACTCGTCGAAGTTAGCGCGTACAAGCTACTCTCTGTCTTCTACATTGTGCTCAGCTATCTTCTCCCGCTCCTTAACAAATCTCTCAATTGTTTTCCTCAACAACTTTAACTTCAAAGTGTCTGGGAGATCCATGCTCATAGCAGTCACTGGGCGGGTATTTTACTGCTACTACCCATTGAAACACGAGTGTACTTCTTTCTCTATAACTTACCCTTAACTCTATAGGAATCTTAGTTAAGACTTCTCGCTAAACTCTCTACCTGCATCTACGTTTAAAATAAGACTTATCTAACTGTACTGTAGGGGGTAATTGTGGAGATAAAAGACGTTATTAGTAAGTGGCTGCTTGAGGAATCCTATACTATAAGTAATTTAGAGGGAGTAGGGGTTCCAGGTATAGCATGGGGGCTCAGTGTTTCAACCCCAGGTGCTCCTGGTGTAAAGTTCTCTATTATATCTCCAAGTGATAAGAGAGATAGAATTGTACTTGTACTTGGCGTTGTAATTTCACCTGAGCATAGAAAAGAGCTGGAGAAGTTAAGTGTAAATGAAAGAGTGAGATTACTCCACACTATTCTCTTAAAAGCGTTAACAGTGTGTAGTGATTGTAAAATAGCCGTTAAACCCGCGATCAGCGACCCTCAGGCGATAATTATAAACCTCGAGGTATTCAACGACGAGATAGAGAAGTACGGTAAATCGCACTTCATGAGGACTCTCTATAGGCTTATAAACACGTATTTAGCAGTAGTCTCTGGTTTTAATGAGTGGATCCCAGTAGTGATTAGTGAAAAACACCAATATTACCCATACATGTAATAGGCGAGTTATCCTCCCCTCAATTCAATAGAGGTGATAGTTCTGCCGTCGTGAAACTGTTTTGGGTTTCATATTAGTTTATGTGTTTTGATTTTATTCTTCTGCTATTATTACTGTGTGTACTTTTTTGCCGTGTAGTGGTTTTACTTCGGATTGGTACTTCGCTAGTGGGTATAAGACTACTGTTCCACCCCTGTATTTTATCACAGAGCACTTTGCATATATGAATTTAGCCAATCTACCACCAATAATTAATACTGATAGATGTCTTTATAAACCTCACTATCAAAATATCCAATACAGGTGAGCTACTCTGTGAGGGGTGAAAAGCCCGTAGTTGTTGAAGCCTTAAAGGCGAGGGCTCTCCCCGAGGGTGGCTGTGACAAACTCCTAGAGTTTCTGAGGCTCTACCGTGATGCTGTTCAATTGGTAGTTAACAGGATTTGGAACATCAACGAGAAGCTCTCTAAGAGGAAATTACACAGACTATTCTACGGCGACTTATTGAGGCTAGGGTTTAGAGCACATCATGCAAAGGAAGTATACGTGTATGCTAAGAGCTTGGTGGATTCCGCTAGAAGTAATAGCGGTAGAAAGCCAGTTCTTAGAAGACTGAGTGCTAGGGTAGATAAGTACGACTACAAGTTAGACTTAGACGATATGACACTAACACTGAAATTACACTATGCCTATGAAGTTAAATTGAGGCTTGTAACTTCAAGGGAGAAGATTGAGAAGTTTAGGGGTTGGAGTAACTACGAAATAGTAGTAAAATATGAAGATGGAGAATTCTGGATCTCAGTATACTTCAAGAGAGCCATTAAACCATTAAACCCCAGAACAATAATGGCTATTGACTTAAACTTCGACAATATAACACTAGTAGTACTTACTCTTGATGGTAGATTAGTTAAGTTGAAGAGGTTTAAGACTCCTCACAGGAAGATCTTGACTCACAGGATCTGGATTGAGAGAATTCAGGAGAGGTATTCAAAGTCATGGAAGTTTATTAAGGGTGTTAGAAAAGCCATTGAAAGGCATGGTGAGAGAATAAAGAATATTTCGTGGGATTACTCCCATAAGTTGGGGGACTTAATAGCTGAGCTAGCACTTAGATATTACTCGTTAATAGTCCTCGAAGACCTAGATAAGCTTAAGGAGAACAATAAGAAGAGTAAGGAGTTCAATAAGAAGCTTGGACTGTGGTTTTACAGAAGAATACAGTTCTGTATAGATTATGAAGCAGGGGAGAGGGATCTTGAAGTAGTTAAAATTAATCCTAGGGGTACTTCTTCAAAGTG
>JAJHRJ010000061.1 GCA_020832865.1 Desulfurococcaceae archaeon | reverse complement strand
TTTGAATAGTTAATTTCCTGGTGTTGCGTCTTGGCTAAGAAGCAGATTAGAGAACTCTATGCGAGTAAGCTACGTGAACTATATGAGAGAGGAGAGTTCTGGGAGGTTAAGAGAGTTTTGAGCCCTGCTGGTCCAAGAGCCGTGGTTGAGGGGAGAGAAGTAGTTGTTCTTGCTTCAAATAATTATTTAAATCTCGCAAACGACCCTAGACTTAAACAGGCGGCAATAGAGGCTATGGAGAAGTACGGGTGGGGTCCGGGGGCTGTTTGGGCTATTGCTGGATACCACGAGATCCTCGCTGAGCTAGAGAAGAAGATCGCTGAGTTTAAGAGGACTGAAGCCGGGATCTTCTTCCCTACTGGTTTTGCAGCTAATGCTGGTACAATACCGGCTCTAGTTGACCAGGGGGACTTGATACTATCAGATCAGCTAAACCACGGCAGCATTATTGATGGTATAAGGCTATCTAGGGCGGAGAAAATAATTTACAATCACTGTGACGTAGCAGACCTCGAGGATAAGCTGAGAAAGAACAGGGATAAGTACAATAAAGTATTAATAGTGACAGACGCTGTGTTCTCAATGGATGGTGATATTGCACCACTCAGAGACATTGCTAAACTAGCAGAGGAGTTTAACGCTATACTCTACGTTGACGACGCACATGGAGACGGAGTACTAGGAGATGGTCACGGGACGCCTGCACACCTCGGAGTAGAGGATAAAGTAGATATACACATGGGGACTTTTTCAAAGGCGCTGGGCTCAAGTGGGGGCATGATAGGATCTGATAGAGAAGTAATTGAGTACATTAGAAACAGGGCTAGAACGTGGCTATTAAGTACTGGTCCACCACCAGCAGTTGTAGCGGCTAATATTAAGGCTATAGAGATAGTAATGAGCCCTGAGGGAAGGGAGAGAATTAGAAGACTACACGCAAACGCGGAGTACTTTAGAAAAGGCTTACAGTCACTTGGATTTAACACTGGTAAGAGTCAGACGCCAATAATACCGGCTATTATAGGTGACACTAAGAAGACGCGTGAACTAGCAAAAGCACTATTCGAAGAGGGAGTATTTGTAGTTCCAATAGTGTATCCAATGGTGGCTAGGGGGACAGAGAGAATTAGAAACCAGGTAAACGCGGGCCATACCAGAGAGGATCTAGATAGAGCTCTCTCAGCCTACGAGAAGTACGGTAAAAAGCTGGGTATAATTTAGAGCAGGGAGCGCCTATTGACACGTGCGCTAGTTATAGGTGCAACTGGGCAAATAGGCTATGAGCTAGTGCCAGCTCTCCGTAAACTATATGGTGTAGATAACGTCGTAGCAGGCTATCACAGTAAGAAGCCTAGTGGAGTCCTACTCGAGGGTCCAGTTGAGCAAGTCGACGTGTCTAGTAGAGAGTCTCTTGAAGCAGTTATTAAGAAGTATGATTTCAACGAGGTCTACAACTTAGCAGCTCTCTTATCTGCTGCAGGGGAGAAAAACCCGCAGTTAGCGTGGAAAGTAAATATGATTGGACACTACAATGTTCTCGAGTTCGCTAGAGAGTATAGGTTTAGAGTTTTCTGGCCTAGTACTATAGCTGTTTTCGGGCCTACAACGCCGAAGTATAAGACACCTCAGCACACTATTATTGAGCCAATAACAATGTACGGTATAACCAAGTACGCTGGTGAGCTATTAGCCAGGTACTATGTTCAAAAATACGACTTAGATGTGAGGGGTGTTAGGTGGCCTGGGATAATAAGTAGTGAGGCTCTTCCTGGAGGTGGAACAACAGACTACGCGGTTGAGATATTCTACTACGCTGTGGAGGGTAAACCCTACACGTGTTATCTGAGAGAAGACACGGAGTTACCAATGATGTACATGCCCGATGCGATTAAATCAGTTATTCAGTTAATGAGCGCCAATAAAGCTAGACTTAAACTCTACGTAGGCTATAACGTCTCAGCTTTTAGTTTTACTCCTAAACAACTAGTAGAGGAGATCAGAAAGTACATACCAGACTTCAAAGTAGAATACAAGCCCGATTTCAGGCAGGCAATAGCGGACTCCTGGCCTAGAAGCCTAGATGACAGCGTAGCCCGAGAGGAATGGGGGTGGAGTCCAGACTGGACGTTTGAAGCTATGGTTAAAGACATGTTAGTTAAAATAGCTCGAAAGCTAGGTAAGAGAGTAGATATTGAAGAGTGATTTTTCTCTAATTAGACTCCTCACTAACTAGTTTTTTAACTTTTCCTAGAAACACGGGTCACGATTTATGAGTGAGAAGTCTTAGTTTAAATTAATTACTTAACCTAGATTCTGCTAGATGCTAATAATAGTACTAGTAGTGCTAATCCCATGATATTAGCTATCTTACCTCCTCTCTCACCTAGCAGTAAAGTAGCTATTCTTCCTCCATCAGTAATGTATAGTGGTAGTGCGTTTATTACGGCTAAGCTAAAGTTCACGATAGAAAGCCACAAGGTGAAGATCACAGCATAGAGCACAGTGACAGGTGATAGCACTGTGGCTAACTCTAGTCTAGGAGCTACTGAGGCTGAAATACCTAGTAGTGTCATATTAGCTGGCTTAAATACCGTGATGTTTTCGTAGCCTTCATTAAACCTCCACACAGTAAAGACAAGTGTAGTGTTTTCCTGCCTCGACATGTAATCTCTCAGAGTATTAATAGATGTGATTTCTGTTCCATTTACAGCTAATATGACGTCGTAGGGTTTAATTCCGTACTTCTCAGCGAGGCTTCCACTAGCAACATTAGCTACTAATAGCCCAGTGCTCTGAGTTAGTCCTATGAGCATGAGAGACGCGATGAAGTATAATATGATATTCCCGGCTACGCCGGCTGCCAGTACTTTAACTCTACTAGATCTAGGTGCTTTTGAAAACGACTCCTCGTCGAGGTCAACAAATGCGAGTGGAGCAATTAATGCGAGTATTACGCCATATCCTTTTACATTTACGCTATTTGACACTGCTACTTTAGCGTGGAGGTACTCGTGTATAAAAGCCGCTATGCATATAGCCGCAATCATGAATACTAGGTCAACTCCCGTAACACTTATCCCTGGCACTAGGATCACTACGCTAGGTGACATCTGTGTAAACCTAGTGTAGGCTGCAACTATAGAAGTGTAAATTCCTAAAAACAGTGCGAGTGCATAGAGAGCTACCCATAGAAAACCGGCTTTCTTAATGATACCACTCGCCTTAACAGTACCAGCAGCCTTCACGAATAGTAAAACACCATACTTAACTGTGACGCGCTCACTGCGGCACCAAAGCACTCTGTGCAGTATATTAATAGTGATCCAAAGCGAGGCCAAGCCTAGTACGAAGAGCACTATTAAATTCACTAGTT
>JAJHRJ010000060.1 GCA_020832865.1 Desulfurococcaceae archaeon | reverse complement strand
TAGCACTCGTGTATATTCCTCCTCTTAAAATAGACCAGGAAAATCTAAATACCCTTGAAGAGATGGCGGTGATTAAAATTCTCAACGTGATTTCACACGTTATAAGTGGAGATGCAAGCGAGGTTTACATTTTCATCGACGAGATTAAAGGCCGAGGCGCCAATGTAGAGAAGAATATTAAAGTACTCTTCAGGTGCCCAGTACACGTGACTATGGAGCCTCACGCTGACGCCAAATACTTACCCGTTGCAGCTGCTAGCATTATAGCTAAGGTCTCCCGTGACTTAAACCTAAAAACCCTGCGTAGCCTACTCGGAGACTTTGGTTCAGGATATATTACAGACCCCTCTACTAGGAGCTGGATTCAAGAGTACTACACCTCTCAAAGAGAACCCCCATTATTTATTAGGAGGAGTTGGCGCATACTAGGAAAGTTAGCACCTTCATGGTACTCTCCAAAGAAGCGTAAGAGGAGTAATAGGAGTTTACTAGACTACGTTAAAAAGTAAATCTATGAGTAAGTGTTAAACACTCACTACAGCTATAGTACTAATGGGGTATTAGAGGTGCCCACAAATCTCCCGGCTGAGGCTAAGGCTAAGTGGATTAAGGTCATGGAGGCTAGGAGTGTAGAAGAGAAAATAAGGGCTTTAGAGGAGTTCTTATCTGCTGTCCCAAAACACAAGGGGACTGAAAGGCTTCGAGAGTGGGCTACTAAGAGGCTTGCTCAACTCAGAGAAGAGCTAGAAGAGGAGAAGAGGAGAAAGAGGTCTACGGGTAAACCCTCTTTCTTCCTGGAGAAAGAGGGCGCCGCTCAAGTTGTTGTTATAGGTCCTACAAACTCTGGTAAGAGTACACTTGTACACGCTTTAACAGGAGCTAAGACAGAGATATCAGACTATCCCTATGCTACACAGCACCCTGTTCCTGGAATGATGAAGTACCAGGATATCTATTTTCAACTAGTAGACACACCGCCACTAGAGCCTGATACTCTGTTAGCTAGGAGGACAGTAGCGCTTACTAGGAACGCTGACGGCGTCCTCTTAGTACTAGATGCTACTAGGAGTATTCGCGAGGACTTAAATAGAGTTATAGGCTACCTGCGTAGTGAGGGTATGCTCCTAGTTAAGCCTAAGGGGAGAGTAATAATAGACATTGTGAGAACTGGTAAGAGTGGTATTAGAGTAACACTTATGGGTAAACTCCTTGACTCCACTATTGATGATCTCAGGAGGCTCCTCGAAAGCTACCGTATATACAATGCCCATGTTAAGTTATATGGTGAAGTCACACTAGACGATGTTGAGCAATCAATATTTGAAGCGGTGGTCTATAAGCCCGTTGTCGTGTTCATAAATAAGACTGACCTGAGAGAACCAACTAGTGAGGAGGTAGAGTACGTAGAGAAGTCTCTGCCCGGCGCACCCATAATACTCGGCTCTGCCACTACTCGGAGAGGACTAAGTGAAATAGCCTCCTCTCTCTACAGAGTACTAGAGATAATAAGAGTATACACTAAGCCCCCTGGTGGTAGTGTAGCTGAAAAACCACTAGTATTAAGAAGGGGTGCTACAATAAGAGACGTCGCTGAGAGTGTTCACAGCGATCTCGTCAAGAACTTCCTCTACGCGAGAGTGTGGGGTCCCTCAGCTAAGTATCCCGGGGAGAGAGTTGGATTAGAACACGTAGTTGAGGATGGCGACGTAGTTGAAATACACAGTAGAGGCTAACACTCATAGGTACTCACATCTAGGAGTCTAAGTAGCCTAGTTACAGGTTCTAGTGTACTTGACTCATCACACAAGTAGACCTCGTCTGGCTTAGCTAAGACGAGTACTCTGAGAGAGAACTCCTCTACTCTCCTACCGCTAAACACTAGTACTCTCTCTCCGAGAGCTCTCACTAGGCCTCTCTTAGCTAGTACCTTCATAGTCTTCTCATCTACTACAAGCCACAGATCCTCTAGTTTCTTACTACTCAGTACTCTTAGAGCCCACTCTAACCCCCTGTTACTACTCACTGCGAGAACTACTAGCGTGTTCCCCCCACTCATAGCTAATATCACTATTTCCACATCTTTACACGTGACGCTTTTTTATTACGTATTTTTATATAGACTACGTAGGGGAAGAGTATTTGAGTATTTACGGCTTAGCTAAGTACCTTGAAGAACAGGGATTTAGCGTTAAAGTCGAGAGTGATACCTTGATCATTGTTCCACACGATAATCTCCCCGTGTACTTGGCTATAGAGTTCAGAGGCAACCTCGTCTATATGAGTATTAAGCACAGAGAGGACTTACGCGAAGTACTAGAAGAAGTGCGTGATAGTGGTGAAGACGTCGAGGAGGTTCTCGAAGAGGCCCTGGGATACTTGACTAGTGCTTCTCTAAAAGCGAGACTGTGGATTGAGCAGCGTGGCTTAACACCAGTATTTGACCTTAGAAGGGGTAGTATTGAAGTATACGAGATACTTGAAGATGTACTAGAAGAGGCTGAGGAGTAGAGGTGAGTATTTGAGTTGAAGAGGCTGTTTGGAACCGATGGTGTCAGGGGTATTGTACCATCTGAGCTTAATCCGCAGTTTATTGCTAAGTTGGCATGGGCTATTGGATCATACTTTAAAGAGGGCTCTAGAATACTTGTGGGTTCCGACTACAGAGCCGGTGGAGAGGCTATTAGGAGCATTCTCGCTGGTTCACTGATCTTATCTGGTGTTAAAGTATATGATGCTGGCTACGCTCCTACACCAGCTCTTCAATACGCTGTTAAATCTGAGGGCTTTGATGGCGGAGTAGTAGTAACTGCTAGTCATAACCCACCGGAGTATAATGGGATCAAAGTTATTGGTCCACACGGCGTAGAGGTGGAGAGAGAAGAGGAGAGAATTATAGAGGAGATATTCTGGAGTGAGAAGTTCAGAGTTACAGGTTGGCGTAGTGCCGCGTGGAGTACTCAGAAATACCCCGGTGTAAACGACTTGTATATTAGAGCAGTCCTCAGCCACGTAAATAGAGAGCTCATAGCTAAAAGGGGGTTTAGAGTCCTCGTAGACCCAGCTAACAGTGTTGGCGCTTTAACTACTCCGAAGCTGATCCGTGAACTCGGAGCTAAGCCCGTGGTTATAAACGGAGACCTAAGTCATGAGCCAGCGAGGTCTCCTGAGCCTACACCTGAGAGTCTCCGCGAGACATCTAGTGCTCTAAAAGTGTTTAAATGTGACCTAGGAGTAGCACACGACAGTGACGCAGATAGGTCTATAATTATAGATGACCAGGGGAGAGTTCACTGGGGTGACCGCTCAGCAGTGCTCTTAGCTAGGCACTTAGTGCTCTATAAGGGGCTTAAGGGTAGAGTGTATACTGGTGTTTCCTCGAGCACC
>JAJHRJ010000059.1 GCA_020832865.1 Desulfurococcaceae archaeon | reverse complement strand
GGTGGTCCAAATAGCAGGATAGCTCTAGGCCACCCTAATGGGTATAAGCTTGGGTTCATGACTGGGTAGACGACGGCCCTCTTAAGGGCTTTTTTAACTTCATCTAGATCTATAAGGTCTGAGAATGTTTTAGGAGGCCTACGACCTGGGGTTAGTACCTCGAATGGTGTATCGTTATCCTGTGTACTCGTGGAGTCTGAGGCTTTACTAGTATTTTCAAGCTTATCTTCTAGGACTTTAATCCTGTTTTTATACTTTGATATTAGCTCCTTGTAGAAGTCTGAGAGCGGTGATTCTGGGTACAGTGTTAAGTACTTAGTAAAGAGCTCTATAGCGGCTTTATAGTACTTTACGGCGTTTTCGTGGTCACCGTTGCGATCAGCTGCGAGAGCTCTCTGAGCGTACTCCATGCCTTTATCGGCAAGATACTGCATACTCACTGTAAGTGCTCCCTCGTAGAAGTTATCTTATTCTCGTTTACTTGCGTCTAATTTTCACTAGTCCTTTAGCCTCGAGCGAGCTAAGAGCCTCTAAGATTCTTTCTCGGGGTACTCCATACTTCCTCTCAAAAACGCCTATGTCAAGTATACCAGCGGTTACTTTTAGCTCACCCAGAATCCACTGTTCAATTATGTGGAGGGGTAAATTAGCCGGAGGCGTACCTGCCTGCTGTTTTTCTATAGTGGGTTCTCGTTGAATTTCTATATTTGAGCTCTTCTCTAGAGTAACAGGTGACTTATACGTTTTTACGATCTCTGCTCTCTCTTTAACCGTTTTACTCACTACTGTGGAGGCTGTATAGGCTTTAGACTCATTTGAACGCGAAGTATCCCTCTCACTAATTTCTGGGCTTGTAGGCTGAGGTGTGTAGATGGGAGTGCTGCTAACTGACGATGGCGAGGTAATAGCTAGTATACTAGTTACTCTCTGTTCTAACATTTTAATATGTGCTAGTAGTTGTGGATTTATCTTCTCTAATTCTGGCTCAATGTTCTTGAGCTCAACAAGTATTTCTGGAATAGCCTTTAGTGGCTCTTCAATATAGAATAGAGTTTCTAGTCTATACTTAACTCTAGTTAAATCGTGAATAGTCTTTGTTATCAAGGAGAGATAGGCAAATATATTCCTGACTTCGTCTTCAATGATCCTAGACACTTCGCTATCTTGTCCCGGGGTTTTCGCCCTCCTCTTATACTCCTCAGCAAGAGCTTCTAGGCTTCTCCTCGAAGACTCAAGAGTCTTCAGCATTCTATCTATTAGCGTAGTAGAGTCAAGAATTCCGCGTTTTACAGGGTCTTTAATTCTAAATGTCGAGAAAAAGCTGCTTAAACCACCTTTCACGCTAGAAGTAGACATTTTCTCACCTTACCATCACTAATAAATTCCCGCTAGAGTAGTCTTTTAAAGGACGGAGATAGTGTTATTACTGTAATACTGTGATCCCGTGGTCACAACAACAAAGACCTCAGATAACCTCCTTTGATCAGTATAAGTGGAAAATGTTATTGTTACTTAAAATAAAATAAGTAAAAATTACGTATATACAGTTCTATAAGACAGCATAGCAAAGGTATATAAGTCCTGTAATTTGTACTTACTATTGGTGTGGAATATGCCCTGTACTGGGAAGGTTAAAGTAAAAACACCGTCTGGTAAAGAACTAGAACTAGTCCCAGTTAAAGTGTGGCAACTTGCTCCAGCAGGCAGAAAAGGCGTCAAAATAGGTCTATTCCAAGATCCTGAAACCGGCAGATTCTTCAGAGTTAAAGTACCAGATGAATATCCAGTCTGCGGGTAATTAAATAAACCAGAAACTTCGTTTTTAAATATAAGCATTTCATACAATAATTTAACCTCCCTACGCAATACGCACTTACCAAGTCGTAGTTATACACGCCCACGACAGAACTGTAATAACGTTGCAACGAGGGGAATGTTGCAAATCGGATTGTTTTGGTGTTTGTTTAAAGCTTAGAATCTTCTATTTTTTCAATATTGATGTAAAGTTCCTCCATACAACTTACAGCTGGTGGTGAGCTAGCTGTTTTTGCCCTTTTAAACCTTAAGTTAATAATTGCGATCTTAAATCTCCTCTAATGGGGAAGAAGCTTGAGTATGTGGAGTCTTCCAAGATTACCCACATTGAGAGACCTGAATCTAAAGGAAAAGAAGGTGTTCATGCGAATAGACATAAATGTGCCTATAGAGCCGGAGGAGGGTAAAATTCTCGATGATAGGAGAATTAGAGTGCATGCACAATTTATTAAAAAAGTCGTAGACGAGTACAATCCAGCACTAGTACTAGGTTCTCACCAAGGTAGACCTGGCTCACAGGATTTTATTACTTTAGAGCAGCACGCTGAGTTATTAGCAAAGTATTCGGGCCTTAACGTTAAATACGTAGATGACGTAATAGGGCCCACTGCGATTGAGAAGATAAGATCTCTAAAGCCTGGAGAAGTATTATTGCTTAATAATCTAAGACTAATCTCGGAGGAGATAATTGAGGGACCACCTGAGAGACAGGCGTTAACAATCTTCGCTAAGAGAATAGCCTCGGCGGTAGAGTGCTATGTAAATGACGCTTTTGCGACTGCTCACAGAAGTCAGCCGAGTATTGTGGGTCTACCATTATTGCTGCCCAGTGCTATAGGCCCCGTCTTCGAGAAGGAAATGACGGCTCTTAGTAAAGTTCTCTCGGAGAATGAGCCTCCTAGAATATATGTCCTTGGAGGTAAGAAGGTTATAGAGCTACTGAGAGTTGTTGAAACACTTGTGAGAAACAAGGCTGCTGACAGAATACTAACAGGAGGTCTTCTCGCACACCTATTCCTCCTCGCTAAGGGGGTAGATATAGGTAAAGAAAACGTAAAAGTTCTTGAGGAGAACGGAGTATTACCCTATGTTCCCAGGGCGAGATACCTACTCATGCGTGGAGCACCCGTTGAAACACCCGTGGACTTCGTTGTTAAAACTAGAGAAAGCAAAGAGAGCACTGAGAGCTCTAAGAACGTCTATTTAGGCAGCATAAATGGAGTAATCATGGATATAGGTGAACAGACAGCTAAAATCTACGAGGACCTGTTAAGAGAAGCAAAGGTAATAGTCCTAAGAGGACCCATGGGTGTTATAGAAGAAGAGAGTTATAGGCGTGGAACGCTACGAGTGTTGGAAGCGTCAATGCAATCTAAGGGCTTCGTCCTCGTAGCAGGTGGGCATCTTACTTCAATGATGAGTAGTGAGTGGGAGAACTCAAGTAAAGTCCACGTTTCTCTTGGAGGCAACGCGACACTATTATTCTTAAGCGGCGAGGAGTTACCTGCAATTAAGGCCATGGAGCTCTCAGCGAAAATGTTCTTCGGCTGGTGAAAAATGCCTGTAAAAGTAGCTGTTAATGGGTATGGAACTATTGGTAAAAGAATAGCCTCGGCTATACTAAAAAATAGT
>JAJHRJ010000058.1 GCA_020832865.1 Desulfurococcaceae archaeon | reverse complement strand
TTCTACCAGCTGTATCTACGAGGAACACGTCATATCCCCTACTAGTTCCAAACGATATGCCATCGTAGGCTATAGACGCTGGATCAGCCCCGTATCTTCCTAGAAACACTGGAATACTAGTCCTCTCAGAGTGCACTTTAAGCTGCTCCTGTGCAGCTGCGCGAAATGTATCCGCCGCTATCATTATAGGCTTAAACCCGCGGTCTCTTAAATATACAGCAACTTTTGCAATAGTAGTTGTCTTACCCACGCCATTCACGCCTAGAAAAACAACTTTAAAAGGCTTACTCCTCGCAGCGATGTCAGCTAAGTCTACGTTCTCTATTTGAGTAAAATAACTCGCAATTAGTTGTCGAATACTCTGCACCAGCTGATCCTTTGACCTCACTGACCCATTCTCAATAGACTCCATCAGCTTTTTAGCAATACTCTCAGCGACCTCGTAAGCTACATCTCTACTAATAAGGTCTAATTTAAGCTCCTCAACAAGCTCTAGTAATTTATCCCTAGATGTGAGAAGAGAAGACGCAGAGTCAATAAACTTCTTAAATACCTCGCGTAGTTTTGAGAACACTATAGATCACTTAAGTAGACTTAGCAGCTCTAGTCCTATACGTCTCAATAATCTGAGATATTAGCCTCTCTAGCGTTAAGTACTCCTCTAGTAGTGCCCTCTGCTGAGTCTGTAAATTACTGAGTACTTTCTCTAGTTCTCTTGCACGACGACTTAGAATTTCCACCGCTCTCTCCCTAGTAGTTCTCATGTAGTAACCTAGACCTAAGTTTACTAGTACACTACTAACCCAGTTTCCCTCTATTTTAACCGGGATACATACTGATGAGAGCCTATCTAGAACCACGAAGCTCTCAGTACTCACCTCGGGTAGTCCCCTCAGAGTTTCAAGCGATAATTGAACCTCTCTATATTGAGTTAAGTACATATTCAGCACTGTGTTAAGAGAGTTCAACTGATCTCTCAGCTCAGAGGCCCTTCCCACAAGCTCTTCAAGAGTAACCACTCTCCTCGTGGGCTTCTCAGAGCTCATTTCTCTACAAGCCTCGTTGTCCTAGTGAGGTATATAATCTCCCTCCTCGTAGCCTCCTCGGGGCTTATCTCATAGATCCTCTCCACTCTAATGTGGTAACGTTTAAGCTTGTGATTACTGCCGAGGATTGAGTAGACTTTCTCCAGTGCCTGCTTCTCATTAACGGCTCTGACTTCTTTTGTGAATTTCTGCCACGTAGGGTACTTCTCATGGCTAATCAACATTACTCCCTCAACTCTGTATATTTTAACCTCACTACTCATCTCAACCACCCTCAAATCCACGCTTAATTCGAAGCACCTCTGGCCCCGTCGTGTTACCACCTATAACTACACCCTTATTATTAGCTATAACTCCGCTTTTTACATATACAACACCGGCGTTAACAGTAGCCCTCTCTACGGTGACTCCGAGAACATCTCTTATAGTCTTAAGATCATCCTCGCTGGCGTCAGGGTGAATAATACCACCATGGTCTGTGACTACTGCCACGCTTCCGGGAAGATCCATGTTTACAAGTCTCCCCTTTACAACCTCTACTCCTAATGCCTCCTCTATTTCTTTAACCTCTTTATCGCTAAAGAGCTGGCTTACTAAGCATCTACGATTGTTACACAGCATGAGATTCCCTAGTGCAGTGTATTTACTCTCTAACACCTTAAAGTCCACGTCTAAGCCGCTCTCTCTTACCTGTTTCTTTAAGTACTCTACATCCTCGTCGAATACGATATGAGGGAGTAAAACAGCTCTATTATTCCCGGACACTAACACCCCGATTAGTATGGTACCAGCTAGCTTAGCCTCAATAACAGCATTTACTTTTAATACTTCTACTAGATCCTCAATATCGTCTCTCCCAACCCCGAATGGAAGAACCAGGATCTCGTCATTTGCATATGCGTAAACACCAATATTTGAGTTCCCGAAAAAACTCATTTTTCCAATCTCCATTAACTCACCGTGCCTGGTTTAACACTCCTCCACTTACTCTCCCTAACTAATAGTACACTTGCTACTTTGCTCTCTTTGTCAAATCTAATTTCAACAACTATTCTGCGTGGTGGCTTCTTCCTACTACGTGACCATATATACGCGTTTACCTCGGGGTCGATCACTACTCTCTCTGCTTCTTTAAAGTGCCTAGTCACATAGCGTCTTAGTAGCCTCACGGCTCGATCAGCCCTGTTAGCTCTACGGCCAAAATACACTCTTCTAAGTGAGATAACGTGTATTGACTTTGAAACACTACTCTTACTCATATGCATTAACCCCCTCTTAGCGCTACTTAAATATTCTTAAGCTTACTCCTCCTCCAGTGTCTCAGCCTAAATGGCCTTCTAAGTCTAAGCCTCGTCTTAACAGTAACCCACACAGGAATAGGCTTATTACTCTTAAAGGCGGCTGCGAGACGGAGCTTTCTAGCTAGGTGTTTAAAGCGGGCCACTCTACATCACCACTGCTCTCAGTTACTTCCTCTTAAATGTTATACGTGTATCTCTGCGCGTTTGCTCATATAACTCAGAGAGAAGCTTCTTTAAAAACTCATCTGTTATGGGAATAGGCACTTTACCACTCTGTGCTAGTAAAATTAACTGCTCTTCTAAGGCTCTCGCAAGCTCTGGTTTAACGAGTCTCAGATTGTAAAGCCTCTCGCGAGCCTCAGGCGTGAGAATTTGCCTTAGAATAGCCTCTATACGTGCTCTACGCTCACGCTCCTCTTCTATTCTCTTTCTCATTTCTGCTAATTTTCTAAGTTTTAACTCCTCAAGCTCCTCATCATAAATGTTCTCATCACTCAACACTAAGCACCCTTCTGAACTAGAGCTAATCTCAGTGAGGGTGATAGGTACTTCGCGTAGTCTAAGTTTTCACGTGCATACTCCATAGATACCTCAAGCGCCAACCTGTCTAATAGAGCTTTACCCTGCGGAGTTAACACTCTACCCTCACGTGTCTTTTTAACTAACTGTGCAGCTTCTAACTGCTGTAGTATTTTTCTTATAGCGTTACCTGGCGCTCTATAAGCTCTCTCCGGCTTAGACCCCCTCCTCTTCCTACCTCCATACTCTCTTCTAAGCTCTGACAATCCAACGGGCTTACCCATTTTATAAAGCTTCCTCAAAATACTCGCAGCTCTATAATACCACCAGTCAGGGTCCTCAGGCGGCTTCTCTCTAAAGCACCCAGTTTTAGTAAATACTGACCACTTCGGTGGGTTAATTTCTGGCACGTTCTCCTTTAAGTACACTGCTAGCTTCTTAATCAACTTCTCAGCTGGAACCTCAAGGGCTGTCACCATGAAAACACACCTAACTTACTACTCTTAGTGAGCACACTTCTTCTCACATAGCTATAAGCTTTTATTACTCCTTATAAGTGTAAATGTGAATCCTCGCACCTCGTATAGCTGAGACTGCGTCTTTTCAGCAATATCCTCTGCTA
>JAJHRJ010000057.1 GCA_020832865.1 Desulfurococcaceae archaeon | reverse complement strand
AAAACCCCATTATCTTGTATAGTTCATAGTGCTTAATCTTAACCTGGGACAATTCTAGTACCACTCTCTCCTCTCAGTGCTTCAAGCGCCTTTGACAAGTGAGCTATTATTGCTACTTTCCCACCATTCTGCACAAACCTTATGCTTGCGAGGACTTTTGGCCCCATGCTTCCAGGCTTGAAGTGGCCCTCCTCGTAATACTTCAACGCCTCTGTAGCGGTCAATAATGTTAATTTCCTCGCGTTCTCAGAGCCGTAGTTTAAGTAAGCGTAGTCTATGTCCGTTAGTATTAATAGTGTGTCTGCACGCAGCGCAGTGGCAATTCTCTCAGCGTCTAAGTCCTTATCTATTACAGCCTCAACACCGCGTAGCTTACCGTTCTCCTCTACAACTGGAATGCCTCCACCTCCACCACATATTACTAAAAATCCGTCTTCTGCTAGCCTTCTTATAGCGTCAATCTCTACTTGTATAATGGGGTCTGGTGATGGGACAACTCGCCTATACCCTCCACGGGGGTCAGGCTTAAAAACCCACTTAAACTCTTCTGCTAACTTCTCAGCTTCCTCTCTACTGTACCATGGACCAATATATTTAGTTGGGTCTTTAAACGCGGGGTCATCTCTGCGTACAAGCGTCTGCGTTACAATAGTCACTACACCCTTAACTCTACTGGGGATTAATCCTCTTTCACGTAGCTTATTGTATATTGCTTGTTGAAGTATGTAGCCAAGCCAGCCCTGAGTCATTGCACCAGCTGTGTCTAAGCTCATTGGCGGTATACTCTTCTCCTTTAAGCCTAGAGCCATCCACTCAGCTATTACTCCCACTTGTGGCCCATTACCGTGAGTTACAACGACCCTATAGCCCTCCTCAACAAGCTTAACTACCGTCTCAGCTGCCATATACGCGTTTCTCCAGTAGTCTTCTATAGTCCCCTTATCACCCTTACTCTGAAATGCATTACCACCAAAAGCCACTACTATTAAGCTACCAGTGCTCAAATCTCAACACCCCTTAGACGAGTAGTCTAAATAAACACTAATTCAATTATAAAGGCTTATCACCTGAAAAATTTAAGCTTAATCAGAATCTACGGCACAGTATCTGTGATCAAGTAGCGCAAACACAGTGCAAGGTACTATGATTAAACGCCAATCTCGAGAACACACTCAGCGATTAGTATTTAACGGCTTAATCAGTAGCCGTGAGTAGCGAGGCAGTTATCTGCAAATAATTACTCTACGTGATTATTATGAATGTTCAGGGTGTTTTTACACAGGAGGTGTGTGGTGGCTGGCTTAGATCCCTTTAAGCTCGCGGAGATCATTGAGAGAGAGGTAACTAGGAGAGCTAATAGTATCCAAGAGAGAAGGTATTATAGGTTTCGTGGCGGGAGATGGTATGGGGGTATAGCAACTGGCGATGTTGTTGGGTGTAATTTGAGGTGTAAGTTTTGCTGGAGCTGGAGGTATAGTTACTACTGTGATAAGGGGTGGTTTGAGTCACCACACTCAGCGTTTAACAAGATCACATCTATAGCCTCACAGCGAGGCTACAAGTACTTAAGGCTAAGTGGTGGTGAGCCGACAATAGGCCTTGACCACGTTTACAGTCTACTAGAACTAGTTGAAGACACGGACTTCACGTTTATACTTGAGACCAATGGGTTAATAATCGGGAGATCCCTTGAAGTTGCTCGTAGACTAGCCTCATATAGTAAACTAGTTGTGAGAGTTAGCTTTAAGGGCTGTACACCAGAGGAGTTTGAATATCTAAGTGGCGCTGATAGATCCTTTTACGTGTATCAGTTTAAGGCTCTTGAAAACTTACTGGATCAGGGTTTAAAGCCTTGCGGAGACTTCTACCCAGCTGTAATGCTCAGTTTTAGTAGTAGTGAGAGCTATAGTGTATTTAAGAAGAGGCTAGCTGAAATACACTCAGCGCTAGTTGAGTGCATTGACGAGGAATACGTAATACTCTACCCTCACGTTAAGGAACTATTGAGGAGAAATAAGCTAAAACCCATTGTAGCCTATCACCCCAGTGGTATACCAGAGTCAATGATCTAAGTGCATAGTTGTCTTAGTGGTGCCCTGTGACATCTAGAGTCGTCTATACTATTGGCTACGGGGGGAGGAGTCTTAATGAACTTTTAAGCGTTCTCAGTCGATTTAGCATTAAGGCCGTTATTGACATTAGGCGGTGGACCACTTCTCGCAGATTACCCGAGTACTCTAATGTAAGCCTATCTAGTACTCTACGTGAACACGGATACGATTACTACTGGCTACCAGAGCTAGGGGGGTATAGGAGATTCGGCGTAGACGTAGAGGACTATGGTATTGCCAGGTGCTTTAAAGCTGAGGGGTTTAGAGCTTACGCTACGTATATCACCATGAACCCGGCTGTTAAAAAACACCTCGAGAGACTAGTTAAAGTAGTATCCTTAAAGACTAGTACGCTACTATGCCGTGAAAGAGTACCATGGCTTTGCCATAGAAAAATACTCGCAGACTACTTACTTGTAAAGGGCTTTACTGTTCTACACATAATAGAGGAGAATAAAGTAGTAGAACACAAATTGAGCAAATGCGCTGTAAATGTTAACGGAGAATTGAGATACAAATAGCGAGTAGGCGTTAATAAACCATTAATAAACTAGGGGTTAAAATGCGCGAAGTGCAAAAATAGTATGGTACCTTAGTAAAAATCTAGAGCTTCTTCTTGATAATCCCGTATACCCCCACTAGTAGGGCTATTAGTCCTAGTGGTAATGCTATTAAGCTAATATTCCTAGTAGCTTGGGATTGCTCCTCGAGGCTACTTATATTAGTTGATAAGCTCTCTATTTTACTCGACATGTTCTGTGATGTTGCACTTAATTCTAGTCTTAATTCCCGCAGTCTCGCCTCTAGTTGGCTGATTTGATCTTCAAGCTTCGTAGCTTCAATTAGTAGACTATTAGTGAGAGTTGAGTTGATAGTAAGTAGGTCTACTCTTAGTTGTTCAAGGCTATCTCTTACTCCAGATAGTTGTTTTTCGAGTTCTCTAAGAGCCTGTTCTACTCTACTAGTATTCGCCTGGATCTCTCCTCTAAGAGATTCGAGAGCATTATTAATCATAGTTAAATTGATCTCAATAAGCGATATTTGACTCAGTGCATATTTAACTCTCTGCGTTAAAGTCGGTAAACCAATAATAAGCGTGAAGGAGATGTTAGAGGGGTATAATACGTATACACTCCACAAGTAGACACTTATAGTGTAAATACCAGTCTCTAATAGCACATAGCCCACGGTGTTTGCGAATGATGTAAACACTCCTGAGGGAGTTATGAGCGTCAATGTGATCATTCCACTAGTAGCTCCTGGTGTCGAGAGAGGTGTAATAAATAGTGGTTCATATATTGGCTCATTCACGCTGATAAATAGCGTAACAACATCTGAGTAATCTCGTGTTCCAATTGTCGAGTTAAGTGTGTAGAGCGTCCTTA
>JAJHRJ010000056.1 GCA_020832865.1 Desulfurococcaceae archaeon | reverse complement strand
AGTGCCAAGAGGCTAAAACAGCGTTTAAGGCGTATGCTAGGGCCTTTAAAGGGGAGTTTACAGGTCACTGGGCACACGGCTCTACACGTCTATCTCTAGAAGCCGTCAGAGATGTGGGAAGAAGAGCAGGGCACTACGCAACTATAACTAAAAATAGAGTTGACTTTACACCTGGAGAATACGATGTGGCATTGTCACCACTAGTTGTTAGTAATCTCATCGAGTACTTAGCGTGGATGGCCTCTGCTTTAATGGTCTTCATGGGCTTTTCAATGTTCGCGAAGTACAAGCCAGGTGACAACGTGTCAGTAGAGAGCTTCTCACTGTTCGACGTGCCACGTGATACTACTCTACCAGGAACAGCGGGATTTGATGCTGAGGGTGTAGAGACACTTAATAAACCTATAATCGAGAAGGGGGCGTTAATAACACTTCTCCACAACACTGCTACCGCGTCTAAAATGAACATTAAAAGCACTGGAAATGCTGGGTGGGTAAACCCACAGCCCTGGAATCTCGATATACCGGGGGGCTCAATAAGAGAGGAGGACATAGTTAAGGAGCTGCGCAGTGGCGTCTTTATAACTAATAACTGGTACACTAGGCTTCAAAACTACTATGAGGGAGTATTCTCCACGGTTTCAAGAGACGCGGCTTTACTCGTGAAAGACGGGGAAATAGTCGGCCATGTTGGTAGGGTCAGAATAGCCTCTACTTTCAGTAAATTACTAAAAGGCATTAAGGACCTCTCTAAGGAGAGATTCAGCGTCTGGTGGTGGGAGGTTAGAACACCTACGAGAGCCCCATTTATAATCATATCAAAGTTACAGCTCACGAGACCAGAAGCGTAGTGTTAAAAAATAACTTATAACTTCTACTCAACAAGGACTACTTGCACAGGCTGACTCTGCTGCGTAGTAGGTGTTTTTTCCGGCTGCTTCATACTTATTGCTGGTGTAAGTGGTAGTGCTTCTAGTGACTCTATAGTATCGATGTGTTTTCTGAGAGTATCTTTTTCTCTGGTGAGTATCTCTAGAGTCTTCTTCATAGAGCCAATCGCGTCTAGATAAGGCTTCTCAGGCAGCTCACTTGATAAGTAACCAGTTTTTAGCACCCCCATAGTCTTTTCCACTTCAGCTATTAAGCCCTCAACTTCGTGAATGCGCTTCCTTAAGGCCTCTTTAACTTCGCGTGCATTGCCCTTCAACTTGGCTAGTTCTTCTTCAAGTCTCTTCTTGAACTGCTCGTAAACGTGTACTGGAATCTCCTTCTTCGAGTAGAGGTCTTCTAGTGAAGCTATTCTGGCTTTCACTATTCTAAGTCTGTTTTCAACGAGTGTAGCATTATATTCGTGTTCTGGAACAAGCACTATTCCCTCTACAGACGTAGTAAACCTCTCTATTGAAATCTCCTTATAATCTACATCATTGAAATTTACCTCGAGTGCATAGATCTTTCCATCGGAGTTACTATAATAGCCTACTATGTAGCCTAGCCTCCTACCATACGGGTCTACCACTGGCTTATTAATACACTCAGTGATTTTCTCAATAGTCTCACATACCATGTAATCCACACCACTTTAATCTGCAGTGTTTTCTGTTTAAAAACTAGGGATTCTATGAGCGCTCATTACATGTCGAGAAATATCCATGTAATACTTAGCAAGCAGCTTATTACGCCGTTAGCCCAGGGCTTTCAAAACTAGAGAACGCTGGCGAATATATGAGGGGCGAGGATTAAAAATACGCGCTACAACAAACTTATAACAACTCCCTTGTAAGGGAATTATGAGTAAAGTAGGATTATTCAGAAGCCTGGTGTTCACCATTGCGCTTGCTCAGCGCTTTTAACCATCATCACTGGCTGTGTCTAGTACTGAGAGTATTACTGGACCTTCCCCCTTAAAACATTATTTTTTTCTAGGATTCATAATGGGGCTAGTTATGAGTGGGTCAACAGCCATAGTTGCGTTTTTAGAGAGACTAGCAAGCGCGTTTAGCAATGTGAGTGGAATTGGTTTTTGGCTATTTCTAGTAGGGTTCACATTAATAATATTAATCGCTGTAGCATTTCTCGTTAAAATACTCATTAACCTAATAAAGCTAATACCAAACATGACAATTAGCCAGTTCTTGAGATTTATACTAGCAGTTGGAATTGTACTAGTAATAGCTGGGCTTTTTATCCCGTAGAGGAGAGGCAAAAAGATCATAGCACTTAAAACTACGGTTTACGCGGGAACACTCTGAAGCCAGGATATCTTGGTTTTTCTAGCTCCTCGCGTATTTCAAGTAACCGGTTATACTTGCATGTTCTCTCACCGCGAGCTGGTGCCCCAGTCTTAATAAGGCCTGTTTGTAGGGCTACAGCTAAGTCAGCTATAGACGTATCCTCAGTTTCACCGCTTCTGTGACTTATTATAACTCTATAGTTATTCTCCACTGCTAGCCTTACTACATCTATAGCCTCAGTGAGTGTGCCTGCCTGGTTAACCTTTACTAGCACTGCGTTCGCGCTCCTCTTCTCAATGCCAAGTTTAACTCTCCCGTAGTTTGTAGTGAAGAGATCATCGCCTACAATTAGGCACTTAGCGCCTAACTGACGTGTTAGCTCAGAAAAACCCTCAAAGTCCTCCTCGTGTAGTGGGTCTTCAATACTAATTAAAGGGTAATCTGAGATAAGCGCCTCGTACATGGAGATCAGCTCCTCTCTAGTCAGTTCTCCCCCCTCAATAACATATATACCCTTATCCTCTCTGTAGAGTCTTGAAACAGCCGCGTCTATTGCTAAGGCTACTTGACCCCCCGGCTCATACCCCGCCTTCTCTATTGCTCTTACAAGTAAATCTAATGCGTCACGAGTTTTCTCTAGTGGCGGTGCGAATCCTCCTTCATCTCCTACATTTACAGCACTAGGCCCAAACTTCTCCTTTAAAATAGTCCTTAGCGCGTAATACACTTCTACAGACGCTCTCAGAGCATCTAGAAAATCGTTAAAGCCTCCTGGAACAATCATGAATTCCTGAAAATCTAGTTTATTACCCGCGTGTACACCTCCATTAATTATATTTAACATGGGAACAGGCAGTAGGTCAGCGTATACCCCCCCTAGGTAAATGTATAATGGTATCCCTAAAGTAGAGGCAGCGGCTTTCGCAACAGCTAGGCTTGTTGCAACAGTGGCGTTTCCCCCTAACCTACTCTTATTGGGTGTTCCATCTAGCTCTACAATTTTCTCATCTATGTAGCGTTGCCTTAACGCGCTTACACCTATTATTGCTGGTCCAATGATCTTATTTACGTTCTCAACGGCCCTCTTAACTCCCTTACCAAAGTACTCTCTATTGCCATCACGTAACTCTACAGCCTCATGTTTACCCACAGAGGCACCGCTGGGAGCGTTTGCTACTCCTACCCCGTAGCTCTCAGTTACGACTCTCACCTGTACTGTTGGATTCCCCCTACTATCAAGGATCATTCTAGCCTTCACGTCTCTTATTATAAATGGATCCTCTACAATATCAAGACTCG
>JAJHRJ010000055.1 GCA_020832865.1 Desulfurococcaceae archaeon | reverse complement strand
CGTGGAAGCTTCTAGTTCTACTAGCACGCATCTCTAAGACTAGCCTAGAGGAGGTGTGTAGAAGACAGATCTCAGGCTGGATTCAAAACCTCTTCTTCTGGGAGCACAGGAGAAGAGGCTACTTAATACCAAATAAGGAGGATATAGCTAGCCGCGTGAAGTCATCTACAAAGGCTGTCATTGAGGGGAAAAAGTATGCGGGGGCACTTGTAATAGAGCCACCTAAAGGAGTCTTCTTCAACGTAGCTGTCTTAGATATTGCATCGCTGTATCCGAGTATTATCAAGAACTACAATTTGAGCTATGAAACTGTAGATGTAGACTGGTGTAATAGGAGAATAAGTATTCGCGATGAGACAGGCGTGGAAATACACAAGGTCTGTGTAGACAAAGTGGGATTAACAGCGATGATTACAGGCATACTCAGAGATTTCAGAGTTGAAATATACAAGAAGCGGGTAAAAGACAAGACACTTACACCTGAGCAGAGAGCGTGGTATGATGTAGTACAGAGAGCTCTGAAAGTCTTCATAAATGCGAGCTATGGAGTCTTTGGCGATGAGAAGTTCTCACTATACTCTCCAGCGGTAGCTGAGAGTGTAACTGCTCTTGGTAGAGTTACATTTAAGCACATTGTGTGTAAGGCGTCAGAAATGGGTGTTAAGCCTCTATATGGTGACACAGACTCTATTTTCGTGTGGGCTTATAGTAAAGAACACTTGGAACTACTACAGCAGTGGACACAGCAAACACTAGGCTTAGATATCGAGTTAGATAAGGAATTTACCTTCACAGTGTTCACTGGATTAAAGAAGAATTACCTTGGAAGAACAACTAGTGGTGAAATAGAGATCAAGGGGCTCATGGCTAAGAAGCGAAATACGCCTGAATTCATTAAAGACTTATTTAACACTATTACGGAGAAGTTGTCAAAGATAGAAACCCCTAGTGACTTCTCTGAGTTTATTGAGTGGCTTGAGAAGACTCTAAAGTACTACTATGTTGGGTTAAAGCGCAAGGAGATAACACTAGACCAGTTAAGTATTAAGACTACTCTCTCTAAAGACCCCTCAGAGTATACTAAGAGCATACCCTTCCACGTGAAGGCCGCTCTACAGCTGAGGAGCCACAATGTCGATGTGCGTGAGGGTGATGTAGTCCTAGTAGTTATGGTTAAAGGTGGCGGGGGATATAAGGCGATACAGCTCGCTAGGCAACACGAAATAGACTCGGAGAGGTACATTGAGAGACTTAAATCTAGTCTAGAGCAGTTTATATCTGCTATTGGTGTTGCGTGGGAGACTATTATGGGGGGTGCGGACCTGAGGAAATTCGCCGCTAGAACTCTTAGTAATACACAGTAACGTGGTGAGAAAAAATATTAGTGTCTTTTCTCAACTCATAACGCAGCAGTGTGTACATGAGAAGGTGTTCACTTTGCCTAAAAAGAGAGAGAGCCGCGGGCGCAGAAAAGGCGATAAGGGATCTATTGAGAGAATTCACTGTGATCAATGCGGAGCACTAGTCCCAGCTGATAAGGCCATATGTGTAACAAGAATGTATAGTCCAGTTGCACCCGGCTTAGCCGAGGAGCTTGAGAAGAAGGGAGCTATAATTATGAAATACCCTGTCAAAAAGTGCTACTGTATCTCCTGCGCTATATTTCTAGGTATAATTAAAGTTAGACCTGAAGAAGAGAGAAAACCGAGAGTCCCCACAGTGTAGTGTTCTTTTTAAATACATAGTTAATGGTGTTTAAACAAGTATTTTTAATTCACAGCTATCTATACTCTATTAAGAGGTGAAGTGCGTGAAGGTTAGTAAACTAGTAATTGTCACTGCAGAACATCACCCATATCACAAGTTCTGGTTAAGACTAGCTGATAAGCTGAGTAAAATGCTAAATGCCCCCTTAGATGTTAAAATAGAAGACTACGTGTACCTCGTAGAGCACGGCGATAAAGACGAGTTTGGCATGACGTGGTTACCACAAATACTAGTTGAAATGGATAATGGCAATGTCTACGGGTTACTTTCACAGCTACCACTAGATGAGAAACTAGAACCTAGTGAGGAAAAAGCCATTAATGCAATGCTACAGAGACTACGAGACTTAGGTGTCGAGATACCTAGCCAAGCGTAGTACTTTTTATAGAAACAGGAGGTTTTAAGTAGAAATCTCCTCAAATAACTCCTTTAAACTCCTCTTACCAATAGAGATTCGTGGAGAGGGTGTCTCTATTGGTCTATGTGCCCTATGTGCCAACACCCTATAGTGTTGTAAGGGCTATGCTTAAGCTCGCTAATGCTAGTCCTGAAGACGTCGTCTATGATTTGGGCTGTGGTGATGGGAGAATAGTGCTCATAGCAGCTAAGGAGTTTAGTGTTAAAAAAGCTATTGGTATTGAAAAAGACCCTGAGAGGTACAAATTAGCGTTAACAAAGGTGCGAGAAGAGGGTCTTCTAGGTCGAGTTGAAATTAAGCTGGGAGACTTCTTTGAGGAAAATATTAGTGATGCTACAATAGTAACGCTATTTCTACTCACATCTGTAAATGAAATGTTGAAACCAAAATTTGAGCGTGAACTCAAACCTGGAACTAGAATAGTGAGCCACGAGTTTAGAATACCAGGTTGGAGACCTGAGAGAGTTGTTGATGTGAGAGACGAGAACGGTTTATCACACGTCATTTACCTATATGTTATTGGAAGACACCAGTAGAGTTCTCCTCGCGAATATAATGTAGCCTGTGTGACCAATCATTTTCGTCTTAGGCCTTACCGCGTCTTTTTCAACACTATACTCCCTTAGAAGCACCTCGTAGACGTGTATATCTTGAAAAACCCCGCTCTCTCTGAGAGCTAACACCGTCTTCTCTACCTGGTTCACAGTGGGAACATATGCTAATAGCGGAGCTGATGGTGCAAGAGCCTTACTTACACTCTTAACAGCATTCCACGGGTCTGGTATATCTAGGAAAAACGCGTCAAGAGACTCTACATCTAATCCGTCTCTAACATCACGCTTTGACAAGATCACTCTGTGAAGTAATCCAGCTCTCTCGAGATTCTCGCGTGTTACTTTAAGCGCTCTCTCTGAGACATCGTAGCCATAGAGCCTACCACTATCACCAATAATTGAGGCTATAGCTATTGATAAGGCACCACTACCAACCCCAGCTTCGCCAACTCTACTACCACACCCTATTCCCGAGAGGTGAATCATTAACGCTGCATCTTTAGGGTAAATTACCTGCGTAAACCTAGCTATGCTGTGCACGTAGTCGTGTCTCAGGGGCTTAAATAAGTAGGCTTGTACACCAGAACTAGTCTTTACTGCGGAGCCGTAGGATAATCCTATTAAGTCATCGTGACTCAAATAGCCTCTATCAGTACCTAGAATTTTACCCCTTGTTAGCTTTACAATAAATCTCCGCTTCTCATCAATATAGACTAGTACAACATCTCCCTCACGTAAATAACTAGACACCCTATACACACCAATACTTATACTACTCACCAGTGTAATTGTAGTAGTGTACTTAATTTAAAGAAGTGCTTAGATCACTTTA
>JAJHRJ010000054.1 GCA_020832865.1 Desulfurococcaceae archaeon | reverse complement strand
TCACCTCTTAGACCTTCTAGACTTCTTAGACCCCGGCTTCTTAGTTTTCTCCTTTCTCTTTCTACTCCTCTTTGACTTTACATGTCTTCTACGTCTTCTCTTAGTCTTCTTAACTTCGCTTTTAACCGCAGGCATACTTAACTCGTGTGGAAACAGTATTCTCTTGTAGTCATCACACTCTAGTATAATGAAGTCGTAATCTATGCTTTTAAGTAGTTCAATCGCTCCCTCGTAGACTACGAGCTGCCTACTAGGTCTAAACTCATATATAACTCCGCAGTTTCCACCATCTCTGCACTTTACAAATAGAACTCTCCTCAAATATGAGGGTTTAGGAGATAGTATAGTCGAGGTTTTCTTAAGTGAATTATCTCCGAGAATAACTCTTAACCCAGGGGTTTCAACACTAACTAGCAGCACCTTTTCACTTACACGATACTTAACAATGTTCTCCGCCGCTATCTCTAAGAGATCCTCTACTGTTACTTTACTACTCATAGCTTCAATCGGGCTCCACAGCTCCTTATCTACTCTTAAAGCCTCTAAGCGTATATCACTATTGCCCTCAGCAGTCTGCTCTAGTAGCTCTATCTTTGAAATTACCCGCATATTCATACTCCATGTAAATTTTTTACCAGAACTTCTTAATTTACATTAACACGGGGGCATATATGAGCGTAAAACTCCACGTAGTCCCTGTGCGAATACCACAGGGGGCAAATGTCATTATTGGTAGAAGCCACTTTATAAAAACAGTTGAGGACATATACGAGACTCTAATCACAAGTGTTCCAGGCATAAGGTTCGGAATTGCGTTTAATGAGGCTAGTGGAAAGAGGCTTATCAGATATGAGGGTAATGATGAAGAGCTCGTAAAAGCCTCAATAGAGGCTGCCCTCAATATAGGTGCAGGACACATATTCGTGCTGTTTATAAGAAACGCTTATCCAATTAACGTGCTTAATCAGCTTAAACAAGTGCAAGAGGTAGTGTCACTATACGTTGCAACAGCTAACCCCATTGAAGTAATTGTCGCTGAGACTAATCAGGGGAGAACAATTATAGGTATAGTTGACGGCTATACACCACTAGGTGTAGAGTCAACTGAAGATAAGGTCGAGAGAAAAGATTTTTTGAGAAAAATAGGTTATAAATTCTAATCTCACGCTTTACATAGATTACTCTAAGTATTATCTAGTAAATGTTATCTGTCTCCCTTAGAACACTAATAATATTGGCTATGGCGAAGTCTTTTTCAACTCTCACTACTCTGACTAGAACTCTTGAGCCTAGTGTCGCGTTTGGCACAATGATCTTTTTACCCTTATACGTTACTACTCCACGACCTTTATCATCAATATCATAGATGTCTACAACTATTTGTTGACCAATACTAATATCGCTACTTGGATTCTCATATTTTACTCTAGGATATATACTGTACCTGTAGATGTCACTTGTGTATGGTTCTCCACGTGTTTTATTTCGAGTCACGTTAACACTCTTCCCGGTTCCACGTGTTTAGATAATTTAATAGTTTAAGAGAGTTTATAAATAGCGAGGTGCTAGTATTGTACCTGGATTTCTTAAGAAATATTGTTAACCCAGTTTTAAACATGTATATAGAGCGTGGTTTACCCGTCAAATTGGCGAGTGAGGTTAAGAGACTAATTTTCCAAGCAGAGAGCAAGTATAAGTTTAGCGTGTTTGGAGGAGATCTACGCAACCTAAAACTCTACTTGAATTCAAAAGAGTTCTCAGAGCTCGTGAAAATTCTTGTTGAGAGTAATTATGGAGATGTGCTAGTTGAAATACTTGAAAAAGCTAAAGAGGCGTACTCAGAGCTCGAGGATTTAAAATTAGCTATTGAGAACGCTCTTCAATCTATAGTTGAGACCAGTAGGCGCACTTATAGACGTGACAGCGAAGTAGTCAAGTTAACTAAGAGTAATATTGATAAGTTAGCGGAAACCATACGGAAGATGATTAGTGCTAGAGATGTGAGAGTCGAGAAGCGAACTATTAAGTTAGTCATAGATGAGAACACAGAGTTGAAACTTAGAGTACTTAGAGGGAGAGTGGTTTTAGAGGTTTTAACTAGGAGGGTTATTGAGAAACCAACATGGAGTAGCCTACTAGAGGTGATTAACGAGCTTGTCGAAAAAGCTCATCGTATTTGACTGCGATGGTGTCTTAACAAGTGTTGAAAGCAGCTGGGGTCTTTTACACAGGTATTTTGGAAGTAGAGACAACAAGTACTTCGCAGAGCTCTATAGGCGGGGGCTTATATCATACCTCGACTGGATGATAATTGACATCGCCTTAATGATTCAAAGCCACGGAGCACCAATAAAGAGAATAGACGTAGAGGAGGCCTTAAGACAAGTAGAGATTCGAAAAGAGGCGTATACTACTACCGCGGAGTTAAAGAGACGAGGACACAAATTAGCAGTGGTGAGTAGCGGGGTAGATATACTCGTCCGTAGAGTGTGCAGAGAGCTCAATATAGACACGTGCCTATTCAATGAGCTCATATTCGCTGACGACGAGCTCGTACCTGGTGGAATCCCGAGAGTTCCTCTACTTGAGAAGCCTAGTGTTATCTGGAGATTAGCAGATGAGCTTGGCTTTAAAATAGAGGATGTCGTCTACGTTGGAGATAGCTCGTGGGATGTTAATGTCTTCAAAGCTGTTCCAATATCTATAGCGTTAACTCCCTGTGGAGAGGCCTGTAAACATGCAAAGTACACTGTAACCAGCCTAGTAGAAATAGTTGATCTCCTAGATAACCTAAGTAATAATAGCCCTTCTTAGACAAGATTATCCTAGAGTACTTGTACCACCTGTGAAAACGCATGGAGTGGTTAGCTACATTACTAAGTATGCGACCAGACGCCATAAGTGTGTGGTCTCACTCAGTAGTTAGAGAGAGGCTTTCATGGTATTATAGTGTTATGAGAAACGAGAAGCCGGCGAAATTCCAAGTTGCCAAGAAAACTCCCGTGGAGGGAGATCCCTTCTCACCAGACTTAACACTCAAAGACCTATGGGGTCTTCACGAAAAAGCTTCACGCGTATTTTCAGACTACTTAGCAGCTGTGAAAAGTGAAGAGCTGAATATCGAGGACCTCGAGAAGCCGAGGTATAATTACCTAGATGTTAAGGTCGCAATAGCATACAGGTTAATGAGCCCATGTAGGCTATGCGAGAGATCCTGTGGAGCTCTGAGATTAGAGGGTAAACCAGGCGTTTGCTTAATGGACAAGGACGTTATTGTCCATAGTTACTTTCACCACATGGGTGAAGAAGCCCCATTAGTGCCTAGTGGAACCATATTCTATGGTGGATGTAACTTTAAGTGTGCTTTCTGCCAGAATCACGATATAAGCCAAGTCGAGGCGCGCAGTGGGGAGAAATTAACGCCACAGGAGCTAGCTACTATTCAAGCGTATTTGAGAAGACGCGGTGCTCGAAATATAAACCATGTAGGAGGAGAGCCAACGCCGCATTTACCGTTTATTTTAGACAGTTTAAGGTACTTAGATGTAAATGTTCCACAACTCTGGAATAGTAACATGTACATGTCCCTTGACTCTATGTCCCTACTCGAGGATATC
>JAJHRJ010000053.1 GCA_020832865.1 Desulfurococcaceae archaeon | reverse complement strand
TTGTATTACTAGGTCTGTTCCGAGAGCCTCTATTACTAGTGGTAGTGTACCTGGGTGTAAGCCGCCGGAGGAGACGGGCATTGTTGGCTTAATATGGTACATTGGCTGCTCAAGGTGAAACTCGTCATCTGGGTCTGGTTTAAAGTGCTCTGCTCTCAGCATATTAGCGTATCTCACTACGTCTAGTTTCTCCCCCTCTAGCTTACCTGCGCCCGCTGTGCCGACATGTATTTGGTCAACGCCTATTATTCTATATAGTTTCGCGAGAACGTACATTGAGACACCGTGATACTTGTTTCTAGTAAGTGCT
This sequence comes from Desulfurococcaceae archaeon, assembly GCA_020832865.1. Next base: position 3,408 of record JAJHRJ010000053.1, on the reverse strand, counting down.
GCGTGCATAGCTCTGTGAGCGTGTATTGCTAATCTGTGTTCCTCGGCTAGGTCTCTAATATATGACAGGGCACTCCAGCCAACAATAACTACGTCTACCATTATATAGGGGTTACCGTAGTCTGCGACTACTTTAAGTCTCTTCTCCATTTCTCTAATATCAGCTGTTATATTCGCAAACCAAGCTTTTCTCTCCCCAGTCTCTTTCTCTACTCTATCTATAATTTTCATAATGACCTTAGCTCTCTCCTCAAATCTACAGAACTTGGGGCTTGCGAGGTTCTCGTCGTCTTTAATGTAGTCCATTCCACCAGATAGGATCTCGTACGCCAATTTCTCTATTTCCTCAGGAGTATACCCCTCTTTGGGCTTAGGAACTGTGCCCACTATAGGCCTATCATAAACTCTAAATATCTCTCTTACCCCTTTAACACCCTTACTTGGACCTTTAAAGTACCTGAGAAATTCTCTAGGTAGGTATATGTCCTCAAGTCTTAGTCCTGCCGCTCTCCTCATCCCGAAGATATTACCCGCTACGCTAGCTAGGAAAGCAGGCATATTGCCCTCTTCGAAGAGATCTATAGGGTATGCCACTTTAACTATATAAGAGCCGTCCCCGAGATCTCTGATCTCATAAACCTTAGCACTCAGCCTCTTCACTCTCTCAACATCATACCATGGGTAAAGCGTAGTCCACGTGCCAGTACTACTCTCAGCTCCTATGCCACTTGCAACCTCCTCTACTCTAAACCCCTCCGCCGGCATTACCCTGAAAACAGCTATAATACTGCTCTCCAGGTCTGGAGTATAACCCGGTGAGAGATATTCATGATAAGATTCAAACTCGTACTTTCGACTCAAACTATACACCCATTTTTATCACTCTAGTTGTGAAAACTAGGATTTATATGTTCCCGGGTAGCGAATTCAAGTATATTAGACGTAATAACTAGGAGGAGTTACCTAGTAATATAGCAGTGGTGATGACATGAGTGATGAGAGAGTTATCTATAAGTATAGAGACGTCTACGAGCAACTTGAGCATACAGGTGACGTCTACATTAAAGCTTATGGGAGAGATCTCATATCTCTACTAGAGAACAGTGGACTTGCACTCTTTGACACAATGGTGAATATTGATCGTGTTGAGTGCTGTGTAGAGAGGCCTATTAATGTAGAGGGATTTGACTTAGAAAACCTGCTTTACAGGTGGCTTGAAGAGCTACTACTACTCTATTACTCTGAAAACCTCGTGTGTAGTAGAGTTGTAATTAAAGAACTCAAGATCTCCCGGGTGGAAACAGAGTTTACATATCAATTGAAGGGTGTAGCGTGCTGTGAAAAATTTAATAGTGAAAAACATGAGCCACGAGTCGAGGTTAAGTCACCAACGTATAGTTTAATGCGCATAGTTAAAACAGAGGACAAGTGGATAGCCTATTTTGTGCTAGATATATAAAGAGGGGGTTCAGCTCTTATATTGATTCATATTGTTTTGTGGTCATTGCCTCATCTTGGTTCCCCTGCACCCCACTCGGGTTTTCATTGGGCTTGGGGGCGTTTAGGGCCACCCCGAAGACCCCACATCTCGAGTTGCCTCGGGGAGAGCCCCCGCAGGGGGCTCTTCACCCCTCACAGGGAACTCCATCAAAGTGCATGATAATGTCAAACCTTATAAACCTGCATAAAACTCGAAACAGCTACGAAAGGCGCTATAGCAATAGTGTTCTTCTACTTGCTTATTAATACCTTATGGCGTAGTGTGCCTCGGCAACGATCACAGAAGAAGCTCTCTTTCTCATCTACTTCAGCAATACTATTACTAAACCTCATAACGCACTTCTTACTTCTACAGTGCTCTAATCCAAGTAAGTGACCAAGCTCGTGAATTACCTCTTTGAGTAACCTCTCAAAGTACAAGTTGTAATTAACTTGTTCTCCATAGAATTCTGGTTTAAGCCTCTTAGTGAAAACTACTGCTATCCTGCTCTGGGGATCAGCCTCGCCGAACACGAAGTTTAACCCGTGTTCAAAGCCATCTAGGTAACCAATGCCTACAATGTAGCATTTCCCCAGTAATTCAACCAGCTGAAACACGCTCTTAATGTTCTCAATTAAGCATGCAGCGTGATACTGTACTCGCTCCCAGTTAAAGCACCTCATAGTTGGCTTAATAATGTCTGGCCACGTAGTGACCTCTACGTTTACTCCAGCACTTGATAACACGTCTTTAACACGCCTACTCAGGTTCTCAATAAACTCGAGAACACCATAACTAGTCATTGGCACGAGAATAACCCTTAAAGACTTATTCACACTGAGACACCTATACACGCCTCTTTACAGGTACATTAGAAGTACAAGATGGTATTTATTTAAGAGAGTACTTAATTGTGGTCAATTAGTTTAATGAGTGTGCCGCCGCGGGGATTTGAACCCCGGACATCCCGGTCTTCAGCCGGGCGCTCTCCCAGGCTGAGCTACGGCGGCTCGTACAAACTATAATTTACTCTTAAGGGTTTATTAGGATTTCTCTCATTTTTACCTAGGATTAAGTATTCGTAAGTACTCATTATGTAATTTACTTTACAGAGTATTGTTTATAAATGACAATATTGTGTTTAAGATTAATAGCGGTAGGTGGATTTTATTGCTTGCAGCTATATTAGCTGGTGGATTTGGTAAGAGACTTCGCCCATTTACAGAGGATATTCCTAAGCCAATGATACAAGTTGGTAATAAGCCTATATTAGAGTGGCAAATACGCTGGCTTAAAAAACACGGTTTTAACGAGTTTGTCTTACTCGTTGGGTATAAGAAAGAGAAGATTATTGAGTATTTTGGTAGTGGTAGTAGATTTGGTGTTAAAATAACATATATTGTTGAAGATGAGCCCCTAGGTACTGGTGGAGCAGTTAAAAATGCTGCCCACGTGTTATCTAAAGAAGAGATCTTTTTAGTAGTTAACGGCGACATAGTGACTAACATAGACCCTACACTACTAGTCAACGAGTTAACGTCGAGTAAGAGGTACTTAGGAGCAATAGCTGTAATTCCACTGCCAAGTCCATATGGCGTAGTGGAGATCGTGGATAAAATGGTGAAGGGTTTTACGGAGAAACCACAACTAAGAGACTACTGGATTAACGCAGGCGTTTACGCGCTGAGATCAGAAGCACTCAAGTACTTCCCGGAGAACGGTGACTTAGAGAAAACAGCGTTTCCAGACATGGCAAGAGATGGAGTACTAGCAGCTGTGAAGTACACGAACGCCTTCTGGAGAGCTATAGACACGTTTAAAGACCTTGAAGAAGCTAGTAAAGTAGTCCACGAGGTCTTTAAGGACTACGAGTAGAACTCAGCCTTTCCAGCGCACATCACTAGTCAAGAGACCCTCTTCTCATCACTA
>JAJHRJ010000052.1 GCA_020832865.1 Desulfurococcaceae archaeon | reverse complement strand
TAGCGTAAAATGTCGCGAGACCGCGGAGGTATAATTGGAACTTACTAGTAGGCTTGTACTTTACAGCAACATAGATTACTGTAGTATAGTATGCCATTACCGAGGCAGACCACGCTATAGGGGTTAACCTAATTGGCTGTGTAAATAGTGAAGCTAAGTACACAATTAACCCGTAGAGTACCCCTACTAGGAATCTAAATAGAACAATTCTGTCCTCTACGCTTAATTTCTCCATGAAGGCCTTAATAGCCCTCAAATTAACCATCCACACTGTGGTTTAAAAGAGCTTAGGGATTTTAGGTTTTATAGTGATCCTGTATTGTCCGGGAGAGTAGTCTTGATTAAGAAGTCCATGGATATAATTGACATTTACGCGTGGATTTACCTCTATGGAGAGGCTCTTACAGGGTGTATTATCGATAACGTTTACAGAGCGAAGTACTATTGGCTAATTAAACTGAGGTGTAAGAGTGGGGATAAACTGCTTAAAATTGAGCCGTCTCAGAGATTACACTTCTCTATTAGTGAGCCTAGTAGTAAGAGCATTGATAAGTTCACTAGTTACTTAAGAGCTCACATTAGAGGCGGAAGAATAACCAGTATTTCACAGCCGTGGTGGGAGCGAGTAGTAGTCCTTGAAACCTGTAGAGGGAATCAGACACTTAGACACTACGTTGAACTACTGCCACGAGGAGTCTGGGCTGTGACTAGTAGTGATGATAAAATACTCTACGCTTCACGCTTTATGGAGTTAAAGGACAGGGCTATTAGAGTAGGCGTAATGTATAATCCTCCACCAGTTAAGAGTCCATCACCACTAGTTAGCACTAGTGAAGAGCTCATGAGTGCTCTAATGACTGGAAAAGACCTCGTGCGTGGAGTAGTGAGCGGGTGGGGTCTTCCAGGCTACATAGCTGAGGAGCTACTTCTGAGATCAGGACTCTACGTTGACAAGAACAAAAAGCCTAATGATATTAGTAGGAGTGATCTTGAGAGGCTTATTGAAGAGTACCGGGGACTTATACGCGAGAGTCTACGTGGACAAGCATATCTTATACGGCACGAAAATACCTATGAGCTCTACACAGCTTTTAAACCTAGACTCTTCGAGGAGCTCTATGATAGAGAACTAGTGCTCGTGGATTTAAATAGCGCTATAGACGCCTACTTTAGTAGTCTTGAGTCACACTTAGAGATTGAGGAGAAGAGGCGTGAACTAGAAGAGGCCTTGAGAGCCCAGGTGAAGAGGATTGAAGAGCAAGCCGAGAATATAGAGAAGCTGAGAAAAGAGTATGAGGATGTCTGCGGAGTTCTCAGAGCAATTTACGAGAACTACGACTATGTACACAAGATCCTTGAGTGTGTACTTCAAGCTAAGAAGACTAGTGGATGGGAGGCCGTGAAGGAGTGTGGCTCACTTAGAGTAGATCGGAGCAGAGGCCTTGTATGCTTAAACCTGCTTAGCAGAGAGATCTGTCTTAGTGTCAGAAAGAGCCTAAATGAGCAAGTAATAGAGTTAGAGAAGAGGAAGGGGGAATTAGCTAGTAAAATAGAGAGAGCTGAGGAAGTATTAGAGGAGATGAAGAAGAGTTCATTTAAAATAGAAGAAGAGCTTAAAGCAAGAATTTACAGTAAACCAGCACCTAGATTCTGGTATGAGAAGTACAGGTGGACAATTACACGCAGAGGCTTTCTCGTTATTGCTGGGAGAGATGCCTCACAGAACGAGGTTATCGTCAAGAGGTATTTAGGTGAAAGTGACATATTTCTTCACGCAGATATTCACGGAGCCCCTGCAACCGTGTTACTGAGAGGAAGTAGAGAGCTCACAGAGGCGGATATTTTCGAGGCTGCTGTTATAGCCGCGTGCTATTCTAGAGCGTGGAGAGAAGGGTTAAGCTATGTTGACGTATACTGGGTTTACGGGAGACAAGTCTCAAAGTCACCTCCTTCAGGTGAGTACCTCTCTAAAGGTGCTTTCATGATTTATGGCCCGAGAAACTACTTGAGAGTACCACTAGTGCTTGGAATTGGATTAAAACTATACTGTGACCAGGTGTATGGAGAATACGTTAAAGTAATAGCTGGCAACCCAGATACTGTTAAAGAGACTTCACTTTCATACGTGTATGTTGTTCCCGGTGAAGTGAGTATTGAGAGCGCTAAGAGGGAGATCGCGAGGAGACTTGTAGAGAACGCCTATAGGAGAACAGGTGTATTATATTCAAATATCGAAGAGGTCTTAAAGAGCGTGATACCTGGGTCTTTGAGAGTAGTGGAGTCAGGTACTGGTATGGGAGTTGAGAAGTGTGAGTTATAATAGTTAAAAGTTAAAATTGTCCAGTGATTAGTTAAATTAGATGCTCATATAGGGGTGTATCATATAGGGGTGTACTAGGTAATGACTCGGAATATTGAGTTTGAGCTTTTACGAATGCAGAGTGTTAGAGACATGAGAGTAGAGCTTGTTGAGAGAAAGGGGCTGGGTCACCCCGATTACATAGCTGATGCTGCTAGTGAAGTTGCGTCTCGAGCACTCTGTAAGCACTACTTAAAGGAGTTTAATACGCTTCTACACCACAACTTAGATAAGACACTACTGGTTGGTGGACAAGCAAATCCCCGCTTTGGGGGAGGCGTAGTTGTTGAGCCAATATACATTATAGTCGCTGGTAGAGCTACTACGGAGGTACGTATTGGGGGAGTCACGTACCAGGTTCCATTTGGTAAACTAGTAGTTGAGGCTGTTAAGGATTGGATTAAGTCTAACTTCAGATATCTCGACCCTGAGAGCCATGTCATCGTAGACTACAAGATCAGGAGGGGGAGTGCTGACCTCGTAGCAGTGTTTGAAACCGGCAAGGAGCATGTGCCACTAGCAAATGACACTAGTATTGGAGTGGGATTTGCACCTCTTTCACCTCTAGAGAGACTAGTCTACGAGACTGAGAGACTGCTTAACAGCAGGGACTTCAAGAAGAAGTACCCGGCTGTAGGTGAAGACGTTAAAGTAATGGGGCTTAGAAAAGATAAACACGTAGTGTTAACTATAGCCGCTGCTATTATTGATAGAGAAGTGCGTGATAAGTACGAGTATAATAATGTTAAAGAGAGCGTAGTAAAGGAGGTTAAAGCTCTAGCTCACGAAATAGTCCCAGACTACGAAGTAGAGGTCTATGTGAACACTGCCGATATTGTTGAGAAAGACAGCTACTATATAACCGTAACTGGCACTTCAGCTGAGCACGGAGATGACGGTGCTACTGGTAGAGGAAATAGAGCTAATGGCCTAATAACACCTATGAGGCCTATTAGCTTAGAGGCTACTGCTGGTAAAAACCCAGTTAATCACGTGGGTAAAATATACAATGTGCTCGCAAAGATCATAGCTGAGAGAGTGTATAAGAGCTATGAGCACCTCTTCAGTGACATCTACATTGAAATACTCAGCCAAATAGGAAAGCCTATAGACAGGCCTCTCATAGCTAATATTAAGGCTATACCTAGAGACCTCAACACAACAGAGATACCAGGGCATGTAAAGAGTGATATTATAGGTATAGTTGACGAGGAGCTTAGTAATGTGAGGAGAGTAACTGAGCTCATACTCAACGATCAGGTGATCTTGTTCTGAGATCTCCTTGACTTCTGGTACTCTTCAATAATCTCTAGTATTTTCTTTCTCTTCTCCTCAACCTCGTAGTCCTCAATTATTCTCCACTGAGAGCTCAGATTAGAGAGTACACTTGGCGAGAACAGCGCGTACTCTCTGAGCTCTAGTAGGGGGTTAGCTTCTATTACGGGAACTCTTACACTTCTCCAATCTATGTTAGACCCTGGAGGTACTATAAGTGCTGATTTACTTCT
>JAJHRJ010000051.1 GCA_020832865.1 Desulfurococcaceae archaeon | reverse complement strand
AGTAGCGTGATATAAGCCTAATGTTGTCTCTAATTAGTCTCACATGCTTCTCCTCTACACCACAGAGAGCCTTGTAGACCTCTGGACTCCACGCTTTAAAGTCTATTTTCACAATTCCACCTGTCTCCAGACTAAGTAGAGTAGCCTTCTCTAGTAGAGCAGGGTTCCAGAGCCCATTAGTCTCCCAGCAAACTCTGAAGACTCGAAGCCCAATATGCTTAGCTCTCTCCAGCATTCTCTTAGACGCTAGAATAGCGTGGGGTGCAAAGGGACCCGGATCTCCTCCGAAGTAGCAGACACACGTAGTCCTCGAGTTAACTGCGTCAATAAGGCTCTTAACACTCAGAGTAGGCTTAGCTTTAACAGCCATTTCACGGTACTCCCAGTTCTGGCAGTATAGACAGTCAAGGTTACAGCCCCCGTAGAAGACGGCTATATTGTAGTATCCGTGCTCACCTATGGGTGAGAGAGCGTACTCTGGGTATCCTAGACCACTAGCAGCAGGGCATACTGGTAGCGCTACGCAGTTTGTTGGGTGTGGATCATAGTAGTAAAATCCAACAGCATTCTCTGGGCTATTAGTAGACGTCTTAAGTAAACCCGAGACTACTACTCTATATGCACAGAATCCTTTATTCTCAGAGTCCCTGAGAACACAGCCTCTACCACAAACATTACACTTAAAGCCTTCGCCATTACTACGCGTTAAAGGTAAATTAAACCTCTCGCGCGAATATCTATGGGGATCACTGAGTGGCAGAGCCCCCTTTCTTAAACAGTCAACACACGCTCCTACTACATCACTAATAACAACACTTATCTTACCGCAGAATCTACATGTGCCCAAAACACGCACCACTAGTAGTATAGTTAAAAACTCTAATCACTCTTCTCTTAATTAAAATCAGAGATGAGAAGGTATTAAGGGGGTTTTTAGATCTCTCAATTACTGGTGGTTGATATTTCTAGAGATAACGGTGACCAGACTAGTAGCCTTGTAGAGGCCTTGCTGTTAAATCCGAGAGCAAGCATTAGACAGCTATCCATACAGTTAAATCTAGAGTACAATTATGTTAGAAGGCTCTTGAAAAGACTATTCTCGAAGAAGTGGCTTATTCCAGCACTAGCTGCATCAACGAGCATTCTAGGTAGAGAAGCCGCTGTAATTAGAATTAAGAGTAGTAACCCTGCTAGTTTAGAGAAAATGGAGCAATTCGCACGTCAATGTAACCACGTAATTTCCTACGTAGAGGTTAATGGTACTAGGGACGCCATGGTAATTGTGGCGACTGAGAGTAAACAGAAAACAGTAAAACTAGTTGAACTAATACGTAGTATCATAGATGACGTTGTTGAGATCTCAGCTGAGTATGGTGTTCTCCCAAGAGAAACCCTTATTCTAGTAAAAAACTCGTGTTCTAAGTGCACTTACTCTACTCTCTGTGACAACAACACTGAGTTCACTTTTACCAGAAACAACAGGAGTAATCACAGACTCCGCTGAGAATTCTCCTCTATGCTATTTAAAACCTTCACAACCCGCTCATAGCTACTATTACTATTAATACTCTTAACCACCCTAGCTAAGTAAGACCTACTCCTCAGCACAAGTCTCTTAACTACACTAATAATTTTCCACCCCTCGCTGTTTAAGTAACCACCGCTAAAGTACTTGTCTGGTTCTCTAAGTAATTTCTGAATTAAACTTGCTAAGTACTCCTCCTCTCTTCTACATGTTTTCCTATTCAATTTTAACATCCCTACAGGGAGTTAGCTTTAAGACACCAGTGTTAATGAGAGTCTTCTCTAATACTGGAAGAACCTCTTTTAGAGACTTATCAGCATTGACCTCGATTAGTCTCCTCGACTTGTAGTAGTACTCTATAACAGGTTTTATAGTGTCGTAGAAGACCCTATACCTGTTTCTCACAACATCTGGGTTATCATCTTGCCTTTGAATAAGCTTAGCGCCATCATAGTCACACTTCTCATTTACTTTGGGCTTTGGCTCATAGTATATATTGTAAACTCTACCGCACACAGGACACACTCTCCTACCACTAAGCCTCTTAACTGCAACCTCCTCTGAGACTTTTAAGTGAATAGCCCTATCTATACTAGTGATCTTGTCGAGCGCCTCAGCCTGAGGACGCGTCCTGGGAAAACCATCTAGTATAAAACCCCTTTGTACGTCGGGTTGCTGCAGCCTTTTCTTAACAACTTCAATTACTATTTCATCTGGCACTAGCTCTCCTCTCTCGACGTAGCTCTTAACTCTTAAACCCAGCTCTGTGCCCTTAGATATCTCCTCTCTGAAAATATCACCAGTACTTATCTGTGGAATACAGTACTTATCTCTAAAATACTGTGCGTAAACTCCCTTTCCTGCCCCCGGAGCGCCTATTAGGACTAATCGCACTCTCTACAACACCTACTCGGGTATCCTGTAGTCTCTTAGCCCAAGCCACTTTAATAGCTTTAAGTAAGCGTGGAATTTAGATATTGCCTTGCTTCCAGGTGGACCTGGCTTCTTCATGTAGAAGGCGTTTACCTCGTAGACTGTTCCATACGCCTCTCTCTCAATTGCCAGCTTACCGAGTCTCACGAGGTCTACAAGTAGACCCGCTAGAGCGGGGCTATCATTTATTCTAGCAACAATGTAGAGCTCATCTTTAAACTCACCAAAGCTCATGTACTCTATGATCATTGCTACGAACTTCTTATCTCCGAGCGGCTCAAGAAAGCCTGTTGGCCTAATGTAGTTCGGTGCGTGGTATCCGAGTATGTCCTCAATCATGCTGCTCTTAGTGATCTTCTTCATAATGTTCCTCTCAGGCATATTTAAAGCATAGAAGTCCATATTACCCCCAATATTAAACTGTGCAATACCGAGTACTCTTCTCCCCCTCTCATATAGGTGCTCAAGTAGATCTGCTGTTAGCGGAGTAGCTCCAGTAGCGCCGTCATCTCCGAAAACAACGGCTCTTGACTCCTTGTAGAGCTCTATAAACGCCGGATCATTTGCTATGGGTGATGGTATTGCGTTAATAAAAGCTGCACTACTATGCCTTGACGAGTACAATGCTGTGATGTAAGCATATGTTTGAGATGCTGTTAAATCTGCGTTTTCAAAGCCTCTGTGTAGTTTCTCAATGCTTCCTACAGTCTCAACAGGCTCTGTTGTCATTATGTTTACTACGACATCTACTCCTAGCTCACGCCACTCATCAATGATCTCCTCGGCTGCTCTCTTTAAATCAGCCTCTTCCTCTCTACCCTTGGCTTTAATAGGCAAGCCCCTTGTACTAGCTAAGTGTATTCCTCTATGCACATAGATGTCTTTGAGGACTCTAGGTATTTCTCCTGGTCCCTCATAGAACTTCTTAGCTATCTCGTATAGTGTTTTTCCAACTTTAGACTCATCAACTTCATATGAGGCAACTATCTCTATGTCACTGTACTTGTACGGTAACCTAGTACCCAAGGGCACTCCGTAGTCTGGTATCTCGTTGTTTTTAAGTCTCTCTAATCCAACCGCGAAGTGTGTTGCAACTAGGCCTTGTCCAACAATAGCTACACGAATCAACTCCACCACCCCCTATATCTTCAACTTAGCGAGAACCTCTTCAATGAATACTAATCCCTGTTTAAAGGCCTCTAGACCCCTCTCACTCGGAGTATACACTACAGTGTCACCCTCACGCTTTACTTCAACTAGGCCATCTCTACGCATCCTGTAGAGAACAGTGTAGACTGTCACCGCGGGGGCGTTAATTCCGAATTTCTCTCTCAAGTGCACTTTGATATCGTAGGCTTTAAGCGGCTTACTCTCTTTTAGTATCTTAATAATATATAGCCACAAGTTCTCCAC
>JAJHRJ010000050.1 GCA_020832865.1 Desulfurococcaceae archaeon | reverse complement strand
TGTTACTTAGGCCAGTTCTCTTATTTTCTTTATTATTTTCCTTGCTCTTTCTGGGTCTGTGGGGTTTCCTGCGTGTCCCTGTTTCTTGATATATGACCCTATGATTAATCCATCTGCTGTTTTAGCTACTTTATCTATGTTCTCTAGTGTTACGCCACTACCAACTATTACTGGTTTAGGAGAGTACTTTTTTGTTAACTCTACTAGTCTTATTGGTGGAAGTTCACCAGTCTTTAACCCTGTTACTACTAGTGCGTCTGCACCACCCCTCTCAACGTAGTCTTCTACGAGCCCTCTGTAGTAGTCTTCTACACTACTCTTAGCTATAGCTGAGGTACTAGCCTCAATGAGGCTTAGTGTAAACCTCAGACTCGAGGCGTGCTTAACGAGAATATCTGCGTAGACTTCTACTCCAGGGTAGTTTAACCTAAGAGCTCTGAGCCTGGGAGCCTCGGGCTCAATAACACCAGAGTCTGATATTATTGTCTCTACGAGTGCGTTTACTCTAATAAACCTCGCTCCAGACGCTACAGCCACGCTGTAGGCTTCTCTCCCTGAATTCCTCAGTAAGTTTACACCTACTTTTAGACTACTAGCCCTCACAACCTCTTTGACAATACTAGTCATAGAGCACAGTGTCACAGGGTCTCGTACTCTCTTAGAGTACGGGTAATCACCATAGTTCTCCACGATTATACCACTATAGCCAAGCTCCTCGAGGAGCTTAACCTCTCTCACAGCGTAGTCAATAATGCTATTTAAGTCCACACGGTGGTATAGTGAAGGCAACCTCGGGAGATGTATAACTGCAATAACTTCTCTCAACAACCTTAAAACACCTAGATACTAGGTATGAGGAGGACAGCACTAAATACTTGAGTAAACAGGTATGTGTAGAGAGAACTAGTTAACCAGTATACTACGAGAGTAGCTATATACGCCAATAAATGATAAACCAACTAGCCAAGAGACTAGTTAACTCTTAACGAGTAGTTCGCCCAGAGTGCCCGCGTGCTGCGAGGGCTTTCTTGAGGATTTCTATTAAGTACCCCTCTTCTCCTGGAATACCTCTGCCCACTAGCTCTCCATCTACTAGTAGCTCTGGGTCTTCGCTTTCACCATCTAGCACTGTTATCTCGAAGTGCTCACCCAGCTCGTATTCTAGAATATCCTTCACTTCGAGTAGCCAAGAGTAGAGCGTATACCTCCAGTAGTTGTCTCTGCCTCGAACAGCTATTACAACCACGCTTAATCGCCTCTACACTACTCTACAGTAACAGTCTTAGCGAGGTTTCTCGGGCGATCCGGGTTTAAGCCCCTAGCAGTTGCAGTATAGTATGCTAGTAGCTGTAGAGGCGGAGTGTGAGATATTGGTGTGAGAAGCCAGTGCGGGCAGGAAACCTCGATAACGTGGTCTAAAAGCCCCTTTAATGGGCTATTCTCGCATATAACCCCCACGGTTTCTGCTCCGCGGGCTTTCATCTCCTCAATATTCCCCTTAATAGCCTGCTCAACCCAGTTAATCCTCGGCGCAATGAAGACTACGGGAAAACCGTTCTCGACTAGAGCTATAGGTCCATGCTTAGACTCACCAGCTGGGTAGGCCTCTGCGTGTATATACGCGATCTCCTTGATCTTCAGAGCCCCCTCCCTAGCAACTGGTACACCTATATGTCTACTCAGATAATACATGCTAGACTTACTAGTATAGAGCTTAGAGAGCTCGCGTATGAGCCCCTCACTCCTCTCTATACTGATCTCGGCTACTCGCGGAGCCTCTTCGAGGATACCTGTAACCTCCAAGTACTCTCCTCTAGAGAACACCCCTGTGTACTTAGCGGACTCAGCTACAAGCCAGGCTAGTAGTAGTGTCTGTGTTAGAAAAGTCTTAGTAGCTGCAACCCCTATCTCGGGGCCAGCTCTAGTATATAGTGCTATGTGACTCTCTCTTGGAATAGCAGAGTCAACGACGTTTGAAACAGCTACTATTCTAGCACCGCGCTCTTTAAACCTCCTAACAGCTTTTAACACATCCATTGTCTCACCACTCTGGCTAACAGCTATTAACACGTCTCCCTCACGAGTAGATTCACTATACGCCTCGTACTCGCTAGCAATAAAGGGAACTACGAGTATTTTAGCGAGGCTATTTGAGGCCACAGCGTAGAACTCTGCTGCGTGATAGCTAGTCCCGGCGCCAGTAACAAACACCCTATTAGCCTCAACAATAGCCTTAACTGCGAGTGGAAGCTCTTGTGAGCTCTTTAAACCAGCAATAGTGCTCTTTAACGCTTGAGGCTGCTCGTAGATCTCCTTGATCATGTAGAAGGGATAACCACCTCTCGAAGCCTCCTCAATACTCCACTCAACAAGCCTGACGTAAGCTGTATAGTTAACGGGTTTTCCAGTTGTCAAGTCCTCTATGTAGACACTACTCGGAGTAGCGTAGCCAACCCAGTGATCTCTTAATACTACTACTTGGCGCGTGTGGTCTAATATAGCTGGAATATCGCTCGCGAGAACGTTGTATCCGTCTCCAATGCCAATTACGAGTGGGCTGTCTTTCTTAGCGAAAAATATCTTGTCTTCCTCGAGACTAGTGATCATTAGTACTGCATAAGCCCCTCTCAGCTCTCTTACAGCTCTCTTAAAAGCCTCATAGACGTTTTTAATCTCACTATAGTAATCCTCGACTAGGTGAACAATAACCTCGGTGTCAGTCTCACTCTTAAAGATGTGGCCTCTACTAATAAGCCTCTTCTTGAGCTCATCATAATTCTCTATTATACCATTGTGAACTACTGCGAAGACTCCATTACAGTCAGTGTGAGGGTGTGCATTGACATCAGAAGGGGCTCCATGTGTAGCCCACCTCGTGTGACCTATACCCGTAGAACCCGTGTACTTCGTGAAGCCTAGTCTCACCTCTAGGTCTCTGAGCATCCCCTTACCCTTTGCAATGTGGAGTCTGCTCCCACTGATCACGGCTATGCCCGCGGAGTCGTATCCCCTGTACTCTAATCTCAGTAAGCCAGTGTACAATAGCTTTCCTAGTTCTCGTGGACTACTGTAACAGAGGCCAATTATCCCGCACACGTAATAAACCCTTACCTCTTAGCGTATTACTCTTAGTGTACACGGGTGTAATAAGCGCGCTTGCAGATTTTAGTTGCTTATATAGTGCGAGTTAACTAGGTATTCGTGGTGTGTATGCTTGGAGTTCACAGTTTTAAAGATTACTGGTAAGGCGTTTACTAGTAGTGATCTCTTGGCGAAGTATGTTAAAGTAATCAGGGATCTCTCCAAGAAATACAGAGTCATCGTGGTCACAGGAGGCGGAGAGACAGCTAGAAAATACATCGAGCTAGCGAGAGGAGTAGGTGTCTCCTCAAACTACTGGCTAGACGAGATCGGGATATGGGTGTCTAGGCTGAACGCGCTAGTCTTAATAGGAGCTCTTAGCCCACTCACATCTCCTACTCCTCCACGAACCCTCGACGAGATTATTAGATCAGCTCTCGTATACCCAGTAACAGTCACTGGTGGATTAATACCTGGTCAATCCACTGCATCAGTACTACTACAAGCAGCAGAAGCCCTTAGCGTCAATAAGGCATACTACTTCTCCGCAGTTGGCAAAGTCTACACTAAAGACCCGACAAAACACCCAGATGCTAAGCCACTAAATGAGCTTTCAGCATCAGAGCTGAAGAAGATTATAGAGCAGAAGACGCTTCCAGGAGATTACGCATTAATAGATGCTCAGGCACTAGAGCTAGCTATTAGGAGTAGTGTTGAGATACAAATACTAGACTATAAGAACCCGGAGTCGATATTCGATGCGCTGAAAGGCAAAAACCCGGGTTCAAGAATACTCCCTAAGTGACAGGGACCCTGTACTTGCCCCTGACAATACTGCTCTCCATTAAGCCGAAGTACGCTGAGGAAATACTTAGTGGTGTGAAGAGATACGAGTTAAGGAGAGGA
>JAJHRJ010000049.1 GCA_020832865.1 Desulfurococcaceae archaeon | reverse complement strand
TAGCCGGCATAATACTTGATCTATATAAGCTCAGAAGTACTCTCGAAGACTACATTGAGACAGTGATGAAAGAGGTCTCTCCCAACATTACTGCGCTTGTTGGGGCAAAGCTCGGTGCAAGGCTGTTAAGCCTAGCTGGTGGATTAGAGAAGATGGCTAAGTTACCTGCTAGTACAATACAGGTTCTGGGAGCAGAAAAGGCGTTGTTTAGAGCGCTTAGAACAGGCGGTAAGCCGCCTAAACACGGAGTTATCTTTCAACACCCAGCAATACACAGGTCTCCTAGGTGGCAGAGGGGTAAAATTGCGAGAGCCCTCGCGGCTAAGCTGGCAATAGCCGCTAAAGTAGACTTCTTCACTGGTAGGTTTATTGGTGACAAGCTCACAACGGAGTTACAGCAGAGAATAGATGAAATAAAGAAGCTGTATCCAAAGCCACCGCCAAAAGTAGAAAAGGCTAAAGTACATGAGAAGAAGAGGAAGAAAGGTGAAGAGTCGAGAGAGAAGTAGGTGGGTGATGTATTTGAGCTCTGTTGTCTCAATTAAACTCCACGAGAAGTACTTTGGTGTCTATGTTGTTGAGTTAGAAGATGGCACAGAAAGACTTGCAACTAAGAACTTAGTACCTGGTCACAGAGTATATGGTGAGAGGCTCTTTAAGCAAGGCAATGTTGAGTACCGCGAGTGGAATGCTTATAGGAGTAAATTAGCAGGTGCTCTATTAAAGGGCCTTATTGAACAGCCTATTAGAGAGGGTGACAAGATCCTCTATCTGGGGGTTGCTTCTGGCACTACTGCGAGCCACATTTCAGACATTGTGGGATTACGTGGAAGGATATATGGGGTTGACATTGCACCCAGAGTGATGAGAGAGTTCATTATGGTTGCAGATGTCAGGAGAAATCTCTACCCAATACTAGCAGACGCGAGGAAACCACTAGAGTATAGGCACATAGTTGAAGTCGTAGATGGTATATACGCCGATATAGCTCAGCCTGAGCAAGCAGCCATAGTAGCAGATAACGCAGATGTGTTCTTAAAGGACTCTGGGTACTTGCTACTAGCAATTAAGGCTAGAAGTATTGATGTGACTAAGGAGCCAAGCGAGATATATAAGCGAGAGATAAACACTCTTAGAGAGAGGGGCTTTGAGATCGTTAATGTAGTACACTTAGAGCCGTACGATAAAGATCACGCCATGATACTAGCACGCTACATCAGAAGAAAGTAAGCGCACTAGAAGCGTTCACTAGAGAAGCCATCATAAAATAATTTAGGTTCTTTTTACATTTCAATTTCTCAAGCGGGCAAGGAAGCTATGGTTAAGAGTAGTAAAGCAAATGAGGAGCTAGTAGAGGAGGCGCTTTCAACACTTAGAAGAGTGGGCTTTGCAGTGGACGTGATATCTTACCCTCCTGAAGAGAGAGGATTTGATATAGTTGCCTATAGAGAGGGCTTTAGACCCCTGCTCGTAAAGGTATCAGAGAACCTCAAACAAGTCAGTAAAGTTGAGCTTGAAGACTTAAGGAAGAGTAGCAGAGCGTACAATGTAGTATCACTGCTAATTGCTAGTAAAAGTGGCAGTAGTAACTTGGAGGACGACGTTATATATGAGAGGCAGGGTATTTTAGCTTTAACTACGAGGACTCTTGAAAAGAGCTTTTCTACTGTGGAAAAACCTATAGTTATTCACCGGAAAGGCAACTACTTCTTAAAAGTAAACAGTAGAGTCTTCGTGGAGAGACTAAAGGAATATGGGTACTCTAGAAGTGAGCTAGCAGAGATATTGAGAGTTACTAAGAAAACAATATACCTATATGAGCGCGGAGAGCTCCTAGTACCACTGGATAAGGGGCTACTCCTAGCTCAGCTTCTAGGTGAAGACATATTCGAGGAACTAGACCCCCTCAAGCCCTTAACTATACTTAGCGAAGAGGCTATTACGAGTGATACTCCTCGAGATAAAATTGAGGAGTTCTTGTGGAAGCTAGCTTCTAGGCTTAATAAGTTGTTTATCAATTTTACTAGAACGCCGGTTGATGTCGTCGTCAAGAACAATAGTGCTACAGTAGTAGTTGCTAAGGCGACATACATAGACAGATCATTAGAAAAAAAGATCGAAGACGCGGAGAAAATAGCGGATCTCGTGAATGCCCCCCTCATAGTTGTAAAATCACACACAGATGTTAAACACATAGAGGACGCCTTGTTAAATAAGAGTAAACCTGGTTAAAGCTCAATGAAACTAGTAATTACAGGTAGGCCTGGAGTAGGAAAGTCAACGCTATTCAACATTATTGTGTCAACGCTGAGAGAGAACGGAGTTATAGTTGGGGGAATAATTGCCCCGGAAGTAAGAGTTAATGGTAAGAGATTAGGGTTTAAACTAGTCGACTTATTAACAGGGGAGGAGACGTGGCTAGCTAGGAGAGATAACCCTAGTCCTGTGAGAGTTGGATCCTACGGCGTCTTCGTGAATGAGGCATCAAGGCTCATTAGGAGTGCTCTAAGTAGAGCTCTGAGTGAGGCTCAGGTAGTAGGTATAGACGAAGTTGGCCCAATGGAGCTGAAACTACCTGTTTTTAAGCCGCTTCTATTAAGGCTCTTTGAGTCTAATAAGCACATAATTCTCGTTGTCCACTACAATCTCAGCGATCAAGAAATAAGAGCAAGAATCGAGGACGCTCGTAAAATTGTCTTAACTCCCGAGAACAGGGAAATCTACAGGAAAACACTGCCTCTAGAAGTCCTCCGCGAGCTTAGATCAATCTAATGACTCTTAGAAGCTTTAAAACAAGATCTTCTAAGTTAACCCCAGAGATAAGTAATCTCTTGACTCGCTCCCGTGAACCGTAAACCACGTCTATTCTCGAAGACGGGATCTTAAGCGATCTAGCCAGAAAGCCTATGAGTGCAGCATTCTCCTTACCTGTGCCAAGCTTAACAGGCGTCTTAAATACTAATTCATCACCCTCAATAAAGAGGGCCTCCTCATCCCCCTCGTCTACTCGCACAGTGATAATTACTCCCTCTCCAGACTCAACAATGTTTCTCCTTAGAGTCACAGCAACTCTATCTCTGAGCTTCTCGCTCACAGCTTACACCACAGTGTAGCACTAAATGTCTTTAAGGAGTTTAAATAGCGTCAGCTATGGAAGTCTACGAGTCACAGCTAAGAGCTGAAACTCTATTAAACAGCAATAATTAACATAGTGTATTAACCAGAGTACCGGGGGGTTCGGGTTTCATAGGGCTTGATATTGTTTGATAACAAGCTCTCTACCCTTGGCTTCACTGCCCTCGGGATCCCTTTCACCGGGATCCATGTCACAGGGCTCCACCCGCTTAGGGTGACCCCAGCCCACAGCTCCCCCCTCATTGTTTTCTCCGGGTCATTGCTGTGGGGAAACCCCCGCATCCTGGCTCTCTCCCTCAAAACCCGCCCCTCTTAGGTCTCCACATTAAACCCGCATCTCGAGGCGACTCCCCAGCAGAGGAGACATTAACAACTCTTATAAACCTATATGAAACTCAACACGGTTGCAAAAGGCTATTTTTATTATTGCTTCCCTCTCTTTGCTTCCCTCTCTCTCTGAATAACTCAATGAGTATTTTCGTTAATTCCTCGAGGGGTGCTGTGGTTTTTAGTCCCCGAGGATCCATGTGTGTTCTCGCGGCTTTAAATCCGGCTTCTCTTAGCTTAGTTATAAGCTGGTCTATTTTTGGCATATTTACTCTTAAAACACTACATAGCTTGTCTAATCTAATGTAAGGTGAAGTGATCTCAACCTCGCTCTCTAGTTTATTAAGTATTTGCAGAGTCTCAGGCTTAATAAAACCAGTATTTCCAGCTTCTCGCAGTGCTCCCCTAGTAGCTTCGAGTGCTGAAGTAGGGCAAATCCACGTTTTCCCTACTATAAGGGGCTTTAAACCACTACTACAACTGGGTGTATCGCGGGGATCTCTAGTAAATCCCCGTTCAAGCGTATCTACACAGTACCATATGTAACCTAGGCACTCGTCTAGAACACTGTAAGCTCTATTGTAACTTCTCTCAGTCTCAGCAAATACTCTCGCGTAGTGCCTGTGAACAATTGATAAGAGAGGTTTAATCGCGTAGCCCATGGCGGCGGCTCTTGCTGCAATATTGCCAATTA
>JAJHRJ010000048.1 GCA_020832865.1 Desulfurococcaceae archaeon | reverse complement strand
GGTGAAGATCACACTCTTGGAAACATGTTAATGAGAGAGGCGCTTAAACACCCAAGCGTAGAGTATGCTGCGTACAGGATACCACACCCACTCAAGAACATCATGGAGTTTACGCTCGTGGTTAAAGAAGGTGCAAATTTACCCGCGGTTTTAGCGGAGATCATTAGTAGCCTGAAAAATCAGATTGCAGAGTTTAAGAAGGCTATTGAAGAGGTATTAGATTGAAGAAAGAGAGTAGAGTATTAGCCTACGGTGTACTAGGAGACTACATTGTCTTAGCTACTTACAGGAGGGATTTCCTCGAGGAGCTATTCATATCTCAACTACCAACATATGATCTCGAAGTCTATATTCGAGATAAAATTAACACGTACAGCGAAATTACATACATAGTTCCCTGCACTGAGGGCAAGTATAATGCTAGATTTAAATCCTTTAGAGTAATAGAGAGTGGAGACCAGCTAACTTACAGGGAGAAGTACTGTAAAATAATTACTCTCATACTCTGCCTCCTTGAAGTAAATAAGTCTATTCCACACCTGAGTGAAGTATTAATAAGTGACTTAGATAAGTGTTTAAGCAGAGGTGTAAACACGTGATGTCTTTTTGCCCGAGATGTGGTGGAACACTAAGACCTAGGAGAGAGGGGGGTAAAGTGTACTTAGTGTGTACTAGGTGTGGTTACCGCGTAGAGCCTAGGGAAAATACGCTCACTATTTCATCTAGGATACAGCACAGCGTTAAGGAGAAGACAACGGTTATTGAGGAGAACACGCTTAATCTCCCCATAACTAGAGATGTTATCTGTAAGAGATGTGGTCACACAGAGGCATACTACTGGGTTGTACAAACTAGGGCTGCAGATGAGCCTCCAACAAGGTTCTATAAGTGCGTAAAGTGCGGATATACTTGGCGCGAGTACGAGTAGTATATACTTTAGTTATCTAAAAGAGGTCAATATCCTGCACATACTCTCTTCCAAGTTTTAGTGCAATGTAGGCTTTTGTGATCTCTGAGCCTAGGTAAAAGTAGTGTCGACTTTGTGATGCCAAATCTCTCTTCTCTATTTCTGTGAGAATAGCGTAGGGGTCTTTACCCCTTATCTCAAGTGTAGGCTCACTAGAGCCGTAGGAGTAGTGTTGTAGAACTATTTCACCGTGCTCGTAGTCTACACTCACTTTAAAATACCCCTTAGGGTCTAAGCTGAGCGGTGATTTCTCGAGGGCTCTAATAATAGTCCTCGCTTGTGGAAGTAGCTGAGTAGATCTCTTCTTACTCTTAACTATTAGTAAACTCCGTGTTAAGTCCTTTGGTGGTCTTTTAAGCTCACGTGCAACAATAGCCATTTCTAAGGCTTGCCGCAATTCACGAGTAGCACCCCTAGTTTTAATGCTAGCCTCAGTCACAAGGTAGAGCTCTACCCCGATCTCTACGCCAAGAAAAGCCAGTAGTGCATTTAAACCAATACTGTCCACATCTGATAACTCAGTAACATTGCCAACGCCCATGAGTAGAGGGGTTCTCGGGAGTTCCCGTTTAAGTGCACTATACGCCTCTAGAGAGTCAGCTAGACCACTCAGCGGGGGGCTTAGTACAGGGTCTAAGATAACCTTCTCAAATCCGTGTTTCACTAAGACCTCTGAGCACTTCTTAAGGAGCTCTACTCGCTCAGCAGCGGATTTACCAGTGCTAGTTACAATTACAGGTTTTTCTCTTAGAAAACTCACCTTGTCAAAGTCTTTGAGGTTATTACACTGAATACCGTTAATAAGGTCTACGAGCTCGTATGCTTCTCTAATAAGCTCTAAGTCAAGTGTATCTACGCCTACAGGCTTATTCACACTATCTCTAGTAGACTTAAGGACGCGTAGCGCACTAGTCCTGTTAAATCCTATTGGAAAGCCCACTAGGACTACATCAGCGTAGTTAACTGATTCACTAAGCACTAGAGGGCTTTCACTCTCAGCGTAAAGCTCTAATAGTACTAACGGGTAGTGACTACTAACTGGGAAGTCTCGGATTTTAAAGTAGAAGTCACCTTCAGCTCTCTTACGAGCCTCTCTTAAAACCTCCTCCTCAATACGAGCCCTCATACTCTCTACTATGTCATCAGCTGGTTTAATAGGCGAGAGCTCTACATGTCTCGCCAAGAGCTCTATGAGTAATGGTATGTCGTAAGCGTAACGAGTCCCCTTAACAACGGGTACACCGAGAGTGCTCTTAAGGCCTGAGAGATCTCCCTGAGTATAGCCGGGGACAATAACGATGTCCACGTCTCTAATGGCCTCCTTGTACTCTGGTAAGACTCTCGCTAAGTACTCAGCGCTCATCATTGCGGCTACTTTTAAGGGGAGTGTAAGTACTCTGATTTCTACTCCACGCACTCTCTCCACGGCTCTCTTTGCGTACTCCTCTACTAGGGGTTTTGCGAGCTCCCCAGTAACTAGTAGTATTTTCACTGAGACATCCCCAGAACTAATTCTAGTACTCTCCGAGGAGTGTCAATAATAGTCGTATTTGGTATTTCTCTCAGCTTCTCAATAATACTCGTGTAGTAGGGTACTGGTTTAACAGTGATCTCAACGTCGAATTTAACAGCGCTGTGTGGACACGCTGTGAGGCAATTATAGCACCTCGTGCAGAGATAGGGGTTTACTGCCACCTTAAAGTACTCGTGTTGAATTAGAGCACTCGTAGGGCACACCTTAGCCGCGTAACAGTACTCACAGGAGTAGCACTTATCTCTCTCCACTAGGAGTGGAATAGTGCTCTTAGACTCATATAAGTCAACTGGTAGAATAAAGAGCGGAGTACCAGACTTAACTGAGTGTGCTACTAGAGTAGAGATGAGAGTGTCCGCTATTCCATGCACTACTTTGCTCACAGTATTGAGAGTAGCGGGTGAGACAACGACTAGTGAGTACAAGTTGCGGTGTACTCTACTGGCCTTAAAGAAGCCTGGAGCTTCACTACTCTCATACACGATCTCAGCTGGGTAAACTCTGAGAATAGACCTCTCTAAAGTCTCTCTTAAACCATAAGCTCTTAACACGTACTCTCCGGCGCGAGACACGTAGACTGTTACTGGGATACCGTGGCGTGAGAGTTCACTGATGACTTCAATAGAGTCTTTTAAAAAAGCTCCTGCTCCAGTTATACCCCACGCAATAGCCTTATGTGGCATTGTTACTCAGCCATAGTAATATCCTCTATGTACGCGAGTGTGTAGTCTAGTTCTCTAATATACCTCAATCTCGCTGTTACTCTCCAAGACCCATATTTTACTATAACTAGTAAATCCATGTTTCTAGCTTTTAGTGTGCTGTAATTATAGGGGCTCTCTCTACTCGGAGGCTCATAGTTGATTTTAACTTCTACTTTCTCTCTAAAAGGCTGTGCTAGAAGGGCTCGCTTAATGGCCTCCTCTAAGATCTCAGCGTCCTCAGGCTTTCTCATGGGTGTTCCTGTGAACTGATGTATAGCTGTTCCAATAGCTATTCCAGCCTCAAATACTGCTCTGTCTCTACTTGTTACTTTAGGAGAGAAGAACTTGGCTGCAGGATCCTCCATTACAACTCACCTTTAATAATTCAACTCCACGTCTACTCAGCATTAGTAATAGTGCTCTAGCTACTTTAAGCTTCTCGAGCTTTAATAGAGGATCACGCAGTACTTTACCAGGGCAACTGTGAGGCTTATCGAAGTCAAAGCCCACGAGGAGAATTCTCACGTAGCCTGCGTGGTAGAGTATGTAGGCGGCTCTATCGCCATCTGTGAAGCCACCAAAGTTGTAGACTAGTGGTCTCGGCTCCACCTGCGTAGAGCCAGTGACGGGTCCACGTATAAGTGGAATAGTACTCTCTAATTTCTCAATGTTATCTCCGTGAGCGTGAACGACAATGGGGACACCGCGATTTGATTCTTCAAGTAGGAGTTTCATATCGCTATCTAAGTCTGTAACGACGAGGTCTAGGGGGACATCGCGGTCTATTAGTGTTCTCACAGCGCCATCTGCAGCAACTATAGTGGCTGTTATTCCCGACTGTTTAATCCATCTTAGGGTGTATTCTAGCTCGAGGTCAGCTCTCTCACTACAACCTACAATAACTGCGAGCTCTTTACCTCTAATTCTCCCTAGTAAATACTCAGCTGTGGTAGCATAGGGGTGTCTTATAAGTATTTTGCTGA
>JAJHRJ010000047.1 GCA_020832865.1 Desulfurococcaceae archaeon | reverse complement strand
GCGGCTACTGGCGCTACTATTAAGTTCATAGGGACTGGTGAGAAGATAAGTGAATTAGAGTTATTTAATCCCTCACGATTCGTTTCAAGAGTACTCGGGCTAGGTGATATTGAGAGCTTAGTTGAGTCTGTGAAGAGGGCGCAAATAGAATTCACTGAGAAGGACCTCGAGGATATTTTAACGGGGAGAGTAAACATGAGGTTAATATACAAGCAGTTAGTAAACCTGAGAAAACTTGGTCCACTCCGGAGAATACTACAAATGATTCCAGGGCTAAGCGTTAAGCTCCCCCTAGAAATAGACAGTAAAGAGCTAGAGGCTAGGCTTGAAAAGTGGATTGCTGTAATTAACTCTATGACGTACGAGGAGCTAGACAACCCAGATATTATAGACAAGTCGAGAATGAGAAGAATAGCCCGTGGGGCTGGGGTTGATGTCGAGGAGGTTAAAGAGCTCTTAAAGCAGTATGAGGTGTTGAAAAAGCTCACTAGGAGAATTAAGAAGTCTGACTTGAAGAAACTCGAGAAACTCGGTATAGACCTCTCTAAGCTTGAAGACCTCACCAAGCTAAAGTAACGCGTGGTCTCACGTGGAGTTCTACAATCACATACTTGGGAGAGCAGAGAGAGTGCTCACTAAGTATCCTCTCTGCGATGCGTGCTTAGGTAGGCTTTTCGCGAAACTCGGACTAGGACTAAGCAACGCTGAGAGAGGTCATTCGATTAAAACACTACTCTCAATGAAGCTACACTCACTGTACAGTAAGGGTGAAATAAGCAGAGAGTACTTTGAAAATATTGCTCTCAACGCTGACTCAGCAGTCATGTCCACTTACATAAGGCTCTTTAACGTGAATTTAAAACCTAGAGAGTGCTTTCTATGTCGAAATAACTTAGACCAGCAACTATATGAAAAAATAGCCGGTGAGGCTATAAGAGAGCTAAAAAAGCACTCTGTAAGCTCTTTCCTAGTAGGTGTAACCCTAGACAAGGAGATCTCTGACCGTGAGTTACAAGTACTTCTAGAGTGTGGAATAGAGTATGCAGAGTCAATTAAGAGAGAAGTCAAGAGAGAAGTTGGTAAGCTTATCCGTGATAAGAGTGCATTTAAACCAGACTTCGTTAACCCTGAGGCACTAGTCATGATCTCTTTTAATAGCGACTTCACTAGTTACCAGCTAGAAGTAGAGATAAAGCCAATATTACTATATGGACGCTACTGGAAACTAGCTAGAAGAATTTCACAAGTACCCTGGTACACCCCTAGTGGCGTGAAGAAATACCCCCTTAGCGTGCAAGAGTATGTTGAGAAAGTGTTTAAAGAACTACTTGGTGCCAGTAGAGTTGTTATTCACGCAGCTGGCCGTGAGGACGTAGACGCCCGCATGATAGGTTCAGGTCGTCCATTAGTAATCGAGGTGAAGTCACCAGTGCAGAGAGGTATTGATATCGAGGAGATTAAGAAGTCCATTGAGTCTCAAGGCCCTGCGCCGCTAATACTAAGCGTTGAGAGCGTGGTGCCGAGGAAAACCGTTTCCGCTCTTAAAGAGCTATCTAAGAGGGCTAGTAAAGTGTACAGAGTTTGCGTTTACTCTCCACACGAGGATGTGGGCGAGAGTGATCTAATGAGGCTCGAAGAGGTCTTTAATAACATAGCCGTTCGCCAGAAGACTCCTCTTCGTGTATTAAGAAGGAGAAGAGAGCGTGAAAGAGTGAGAAGAGTGTATGCTGTTAAGACCTTTAAGATCAGCTCTATGTTGTTTGAGGCGCTAATACACTGTGATGGGGGACTATATATTAAAGAGCTAGTTCACGGTGATCAGGGGCGAACAGTCCCCTCATTCGCATCTACTCTAAACAAGATCCTCATACCAGTTGAACTTGATGTCCTCTACGTTGAGGAGAAGACTACTTAAACTACTAGTTTACGCCGAGAAATTCACTTTTAAAGGGCTAGATGCTATCAAAATATTAGCATTTAACTCATACTGGCTAACACCCGGTGAGATCTCTTGGTTAAAGCACCCAGAGGTTATAGACACAGAACAAGGAAATTACTAAAGAAAAATGTGAGAGAGCGGGGGGGTATTCCTCCACTCAGCTTGCTTATGGTCAACTATAATGTAGGTGATAGAGTCCACATAGTTACTGACCCGTCTATTCACTCTGGAATGCCACATAGAAGGTACCACGGTAAAACAGGTGTGATAATGGGCAAACGTGGAAAGTGCTATATTGTGAGCGTAATGCTCGGTAATAAGGAGAAGACTCTCTTTATTAGACCTGAGCACTTAAGGCCTATTGCGAAGTCTGTAACTAAGGCTACTAGTTCGCAGGCTTAATTAGAAAATTACACCTATGTTCTCCTTAATGGTGTGTACTTATGAGTACCTTAAATAAGGTAAAAGCTGAGAATATCAAATTCCTCTCTAACCCGGAGACACTACAGTATATAGAGAAGTACATTGAGAGAGTTAAAGAAGAAAGCGCGACAACTCCATCACTAGCCCTCAAAGTACAGGAGTATTTGAGGAAATTCTCACATATACCAAGTGACCGCGCTAACGAGTTACGCAGCAAGCTCGAAGAGCTCGGATTAAAAGAGGAGAGTATTGTAATGATAATGAACATATGCCCAGGTAGTATAGATGAGTTAGCAGCTATTCTACAAGTTGAAGAGAAGACTTTTGAGCGTGGACTACTAGAAACTATTATAAACACTATTAGGGACTACTGCACAGAGTCATAAGACATACTATTTTGAGTATGCTAAAGAGATAACTTAGACTTGTTCTTTAAATTAGATTTGATTTGTTTGAGGTCTTACACATTGTCTAGATTTCCCTACAGGCGAGGTGAAAGACCTCGAGGAGGACGCCGCTACGAGAACGCTGTCTACGTACTAGATTACCTAGAGACGGGTAATCCACACGATGTACACCCTAAACACAGAAGTAGCCCATTTATTCAGGGTGTAGGAACTAAGTACTTTACGCTACTCGAAGCCACACCACTACCAGTTGTTAGAATAGATATCCTGAGTAAACTAGAGCTTGGGGAGTATAGTGGTGTCAGAGACATTATACCCATTAGCTATGGTGATCTCACCGCTGTTGCTCGGTCTAATCTCCCAGAGGCTGTGAGGAAGATAATACTAGAGAGTGAACACGTATTCGTGGAATTCTTTAACACAGCTGAGCCCATTAATATTAGACTACACTCGCTTCGACTACTACCTGAAATAGGCACTAAGACTCTTGAGATAATACTCGATGAGAGGAGAAAAGCGAGATTTACAAGCTTCAGTGATGTAAAAGAGAGGACTAGAATAGACCCTGTTAAAATCCTGGTTAACCGCGTTATCACTGAGCTAATGGGTGGTGAGAAGTACTACTTGTTTATTAAGCCACGTGAGAAGACAGCAATTTACCTAGGCTACTTGGAGAAACTGTATGGTGAGCTTATTTAACCCGCTCACAGTGAGCCGAAATGAGATCCTCAAATGGACGCTGAGAATACTGCGCACTCACAGAGTAAAGCCCCGTAAACGGCTTAGTCAGAATTTCGTCGTAGATCCACGCCTCATAAGTGAAATTTACGCTTATACAGCTCCACGCGACACGGTTGAGATAGGTTGTGGTATTGGTACACTATCACTTGTTCTCGTGACGAGAGCTAAGAGACTTATTTGCATAGAGTTAGACGAGAAGCTCTGCGCGATCTCCAATAGTGTGGTTCAAGACTCCCGCTTTGTAGCTGTGAACGCTGATGCTAGAGTATACCTTCCAGATTCTGGAGTAGAGCAAGTAGTCTCAAATATACCATATTACGCTACATCGGAGCTTCTAGTAAAAATCGCGAGGACTAATAGTGTTAAGAGGGCAGTATTAACATTGCAGAGAGAGGTTGTAGAGCGATTACTGGCAGAGCCTGGTACAAGGGCCTATGGGAAATTAACAGTACTTGTCAAAGCCCTTTTCAATGTACAGGAGAAGAGCACATATCCACCTAGCAGTTTCTACCCTGAACCAGAGGTCTCACATAAGGTCGTTGTCCTTGAGCGTAAAAGACCATATAGTGAAGAAGTGTGCGCTCTTGAGGCGTTAACCAAGGTCCTCTTTACTCAAAGGAGAAGGCTCATAAATAGAGTCCTCACCGCGACGCTCGGTGTTAGAGTAGAAGAGCTAGGTTC
>JAJHRJ010000003.1 GCA_020832865.1 Desulfurococcaceae archaeon | reverse complement strand
CCATACAGGCCTATGAGCCAGGTATTTCCGTGTACTATTATGGGTATTTGTGAGAGCATTATGTATGATGCTGAGACCAGGAGAGCTAGTATTAACACGTGTAACGCGTAGAGACGTGTCTTCTCCTTGACGAGTATTCGCGTACTCATTAACTCCTCAATAAAGACATTTACCGCCGACAAATATGCTACACCAGTATAACCGTATTTCAGCGGGTTAAAGAGAAGCGTTAACACTTTAAGTGGTAGTTGCGGCAATTTAAGCTTACCGAGAACCTCATGGCCCTCAAGACCACGTATAAGGCCTGTGCCAATAGCTCTTAAAACCTCTAATTGAGACTTTCTCAGAGAATCTAGAAGAGCTAAGTCTAGTGACCTGCCAAGTAGCACTGCGCTGTGTGTCTCCCTGAAAATTCTAATAGCTTCTACTTCTAGGTTAAATAGGCCTCTCATAAATCTCCGTGTTGACAAGTGCAGTACTACTAGTATTATTAGATTAAGTAAGCCGAGTTGAGATATAGTAGTGAAAACTGGTAAAGTGAGTATGTATAGTACATCAACTACTAATAGGGCATTGTGTACTGGATAATAGAGCTTTCTCGCAATCTTAAAGGCGAGCATGTAGCTGAGTAAGCCGCTAAGCTGAATAGTCAGTAGACTAATCCACGCTGAAAAACCCCATATAGGCATTACAACTAGTAGTGACAATGTGAGTATTAAAGCTATATTTGACTCGTAGAGTGTCTCTAAGACCCTTAGTGAGCCCTCAATTTTAGCCTTCATAGCCGAGAGCTCTGAGCGGAGAGAGCTATTAACATATGTCCCTGTATCTCCACTCGTCACTAAGACATCACTATAACCCCTTAGAAAGCCAGCTAACTTAGTTGCCCTAAGCCCCCTGCTCAGCTCCTGCAAAGCTACACGTGGGTCTCCAAGAGACTTCTCTAGTATAGTATATAGTCTCGCCACGTGCTCATAGCACTCAGCTACTCTAATCTCTCCCCTATAAACCGCTGTGAAGAGATCGTATACTCGAAGTCCCGTAGACTCGAAAGCTGAGAGTGCTGTGAGGAAATCTACAAGGTACTCGTCAAGGCATTTATTAAAACTACTGTGAAAAACCCTCTTCAACACTGTAAACACTCACCTCGCGTGTACTGCTAAGTTCCCGGTTGAAGTAGTACTCTGATATCTTCCCAGATAACTCCCAGTGTGAGAAGACGCCTCTCGAGACGAGCTTCTCGAGAAAGAGAGCCCTCTCTGCTAGCGCCTCCTGCAGTCTACTACCATGATAGTATTGTCTTAGCCTCTCACACCGCGAAGCTATATCTTCAAGTTCGAGGTGTTCTTGACTACTAGAGTCAAAGATGTCAACTAGAGAACCACTATTTGACACCTCTGACACTCTTATAACACGCCTCTTACTACCTTGAACACTCATTAACACGATCGTCCAGATGTTGTTTAAAAGGTTCTTAGGTATGGATATAGGTGGCGCTGTAAGCCTCTGTATAACAGACTCTGAGCTATCAGCGTGAATGGTGTTTAAGACACCGTGTCCAAGCCTCGAAGCCTGTACTAGTAAGCGAGCCTCAACACCCCTAACCTCCCCGATAACAATGTAGTCTGGTCTCCGCCTCAGAGCAAACTTTAAGAGCACATAGCTATCTATTGGAGACACCTGGGAGAATACCTCTGCACGCTCCGCGAAGACGTCCCATAAGTCACTAGTAGCTACGAGCTCAGGTGTATCCTCAATTATGATGACTTTTCTACTTGGAGGTATTAGCGTTAACATTGCCTGAAGTAGCGTGGTTTTACCAGCACTTACAGGGCCTGCTACTATAATCCAGCCACGCCTCTCTAGGATAAGCCAGAGGTAAGACGCTAGCTCAGTTGTAATAGTGCCCTCATTTATGAGCCTTGTAATAGTCCAGAGTTCCCCGGGCTTTTTTCTTATAACAATACTCGTTCCCTGAGAGGAGATCGTGTCACCGTAGACTACGCTAACCCTTACTAACCCCTTAATAGACCCCTCCGCGAGGGGCTGCGTCATAGAGAGGTGTTTACCCGTCTTCCTAGAGATAGTCATCGCAAGCCTGTCTACTAACCCTGGGTCTATGACCACGTTGCTTCTAATCCACCCATACCACGAGAAGTCGCTGTGTACAATGTAAACTCTACCACTACTTCTACTCAGAGAAATGTCTTCGATTTTCTCGTCAATTATAAATGGTAAGAGAGGGCCTAGTCCACTGTAAATTTTAAGATAATTGTAGTCACTTGCGCTCAGTGAGCTCCGCGTATTCAAGTAGTCTAAGTCATCCTCAACACGGCTATTTACGCTACTCAAATAGCTCTCTACTGCTACGTGAATATCGCTTCGTGTAAGTCGTGGCTCGCTGACTACATAGTATAGTTCTCCATTACTAGTACCAATAGCTACGTCGACAATGCCTAGTAATCTGTATTGTTCTAGTACCTCTGCTAGTTGTATCTCCTCACACCTGTAACTCCTAACATAGAGGTCAAATATGAGCTCAACTATGCTTCTAGTAAAATCACTACCGCCAATACCTTGAGCCTTTAGAAGCTTTATAAAAGCACTAAGAAATGAGGGAAAAGCAAAAAAACGTCTTATATTTAGTGAGAGGGCTCTTCGCATACTATACACTAAATTAGCCTATTATTCTAACTACTGCCGGCTCAGTCTTACGTGTATTATCAAAGTATACAATGACATATAGTGGTCTATCTATATTGGTTATACTTATTGTCCGGGTTTCCCCAGGCGAGATCATCGTGTTTCCACTAATAGAGCTAGTTATTGAGGAACTGTTTGCGAATATAACCTCTATACTCGTTATGTTTGCAGTGTTCATTCCAATATTTCTCACTGTTACTTCGAGTCTTCTTAGTGGTGTTAAGTAATAGGCACTATCAATTACTACCTCGCTTGACTGTATAGATGACGTGAGATACCGAGATATATACGCGTAGAGGAGTAGCCCCCCAGCTATTGTTAGTGCTAATAGTATTGATGTCGCAACTATGCCTGAAACCCCCTCCATGTTTAACACCTACTATTTACTAGTGGCTTTTAACGCGAAGGCGTTGACAGGTTTTTTAAGGGGTTTTAGATAGAGTAAACCGATAGTATTACCGCCGCAGGTTCACTCTCATACATGTTCATATAGCACGTAGTTTCATAGCCATTACTTTATTCCTCACCCCAAAGTAGACGCGATCTCAAGCAGTAGTAAAGACCCTGCGAAGACCCTACATCTTAAGTTACTCTTGAGACCCTGCCTCCTACGGCCTTCATAAGTCACTATGAAGTTTAAACAGCGCGTTGAGGTTTATCTGGTCACTTATAATCCGATTATATAGAAGAAGGTTATGGTGTATGTGGGTGTAGTGCTTATGACTGCTATTATCGAGGAGAAATACGCGAGTATTAGTCCAGCAGAGTTCTTCTATAAGTACCGTGAAGTAGCCGGCTTCTCAAACCCTGTGAAGGCGTTCTACCAGGCTATTAAAGAGCTTGTTGATAATGCTCTCGACGCTACTGATATGCACGGTATTCTACCAGATGTGAAGATCTCTATTGAGAGGGCGGATGAAGTCCAAGAGTTCTATAAGATCACTGTTGAAGATAACGGTATTGGCATACCACCAGATATTGTTCCCTACGCTTTTGGAAAAGTGCTCTTTAGTAGTAAATACTCTATGAAGCAGTCTCGTGGAATGTATGGTCTAGGCGTGAAAATGGTTGTCCTCTACGCGCAAATGACTACTGGGAGGCCAGTAGAGGTAACTACTAGTAGAGAAAACTACAGAATGATATATTACTTCAAGCTCAGAATAGACGTTAATAAAAATGAGCCAGTTATAATTGAGAGAGGAGCTTGGAGAAAAACCCGAGACTGGCATGGAACAGTGGTCTCAGTTACTATTGAGGGAGACTGGAATAGGGCTAAGCAGAGAATTCTAGAGTATCTCCATAGAACATCAATTATTACACCATACGCAAATATGACCCTTATTACACCGGAAAACGAGATAGTATACTACCCTAGAGTAACCACGGCAATACCCAGGCCACCACGTGAGACAAAGCCTCACCCACAGGGAATAGACCTGGAAATGTTGAAAATTCTCTTAAACAACAATGGAGACAAAACCCTCGAAGAGTTTCTAGCGAGTAGCTTTCAGAGCATAGGTCCATCAACAGCTAGAATACTCATAAACACCGCTGGTATTAACCCCTCTAAAAAACCACAAGAACTCACAGAGGAGGAGGTACAGAGATTATTCAATACAATTAAAAACTACGACAAGTATAGGCCACCACTTGCAAGTTCACTCTCGCCACTCGGCAGAGATGTATTAGAATCCGGGTTAAAGAGGGTTTTTGAGCCAGAGTTCCTCTACGTTGTGAGCAGAAGCCCACGCTCCTATGAAGGCCACCCATTCATAGTAGAGGCTGGTGTAAGCTATGGTGGCAAGACCCCTATGAGCCCACAGGATCAGCCATTTATATTGAGATATGCAAATAGAGTTCCTCTTATATACGATGAGAGCACAGACGTAATAACCCAAGTCGTGAGAGAGGACATAAACTGGGATCACTACATGATCTCTTTTCCAACACAGCTCACTATACTAGTTCACTTGTGTAGCACGAAGATACCGTTCAGAGGCGTTGGAAAAGAGAGCATAGCAGACGTCCCCGAGATCAGGAGGGAAATAAGACTAGCTATTATGGAGGCCGCCCGAGAACTCAAACGCTACCTTGCGAGGAAAGCTAGAGAAAAGGAAACTATGCGTAGAGTTGAAACAATAGCGAAGTACATTCCTGAAATCGCTAGATCTCTCTCCGTGATACTTGGAGACGAGAGTAGTAGAAGTAGTGTGGAGAAGGCCTTAACTAATAAACTAGTAACGCTATTGTCGAGGAGATCAGGAATACCATTTAACATTGTAGACTCTATTGTAAAATCAGTAGAGATAGGTGTATGAGTGTGGCTAGTTCTGAAATAGATGTTAAAACTCGTGTGAAAGCTCTGGAGCTAATAAGATCTCACTTCAAGAAGTTGATAGAGGAGGTAGAGAAGAGCCATAAACTACAGCTAGTATTCCCGAAGAGAACACTCTTAAACACTATTTATGATCAAAAGGCTAAAATGCTCCTCTTAGGACCCGACGTACAATACCGGTCTTTTACTGATATCAATGAGGTTAAGAAGTTTATGCAGACGCTACTCATGGCCTCAATAATATATAGCTCACTCAGAAATAACGAGTATCCTACTATTCGTGACCTATTTTATAGGGGAAAACACAGTATTAGCTACACTAGTATAGATGGGAAGAAGATTTCTGAGAACAGCTGGGATGAGCAGAGAGAATCTGACAGCGTAATTAGAGACCTAGAGGTGCTGCTCAATATTCTACGTGAAGATCTCCTTATACTCAGTAAAGAAAAGGGGAAAGTAGTTGGCAACTTAATTATAAGAAGTGGTAATGACGTGGTAGATCTCAGTAAAATGGGTCACGGAGCCTACGCTATTGAACCGACACCTGATCTCATAGAGTTCATAGACGTTGACGCTGAGTATGTCCTAGTAGTGGAGAAAGATGCCGTATTTCAGCAGCTTCATAGGTATGGCTTCTGGAAGAAGAATAAAGCAATACTGGTTACTAGTGCTGGTCAGCCGGACAGAGCCACGAGGAGATTTGTGAGAAGACTAAGTGAGGAGTTCAAATTGCCTGTGTATGTGCTCTGTGATAGTGACCCATACGGGTTCTACATTTACAGTGTGTTTAAAGTTGGAAGTATAACACTTTCCTATGAGAGCGAGAGGTTATCCACCTCCACAGCGAAGTTTATAGGTGTAACACTCACAGATATTTTCGGCACAGAGATCTTCAGAGAAGTGCTCAAAAAACCAGGGGTAAAAGAGGCTCTTGAAGAGGTTGCTAAGGGTATTTCAAAGCTGAAGAGTAAACAGCCGTACCTAAGCCCTGATGAGAGAAAGAACTTTGTAATTAAAGCTAAGTTGAGAGACGTTGAGAGAGCCGTTGAGCTCGTAGGATATAGAGTCGCCGAGGCGTGTTTAGAGTCCAGTGACTATAAAAGTAAAATTAGGAAGAAGGAGGGTGTGAGTGGTTATCCGTGGTTTCTCTCACCTGAGTGGGTTCGCGAGCTCTGTATATTCTTCTATACTACAAGTAAGCTCGAAATAGAAGCTATTACAGGGAAGGGCTTAAAGTTCCTCGCGGACATCTACATTCCGAGAAAGATCGAGAGTGGCGACTGGATAGAGTAGTCAGCTGAGACAGGTCTCCACACACTTAACGGTTATGGGGACTCATCATCATGAGTAATTTATAGACACGCACTTAATATTTTACTCTTCAACGTAGTCAATAATCCTGTGAAAAGTGTTCTTGTTACAATATGGGCAGTAGTGGTAGATCTTTGAGAACTCCCTCTTAAGTGGGAAACTAACATATAGCTTCCACTCTAACTTACACTCAGAGCACTGTAATAGCCAGTAACCCAAATCTCACACCCTCACACGTGTAGATTAAAAATCTCACTTACTTATTATCTTCACTCTCCTCAGATCTCTTAATTAGACCTTTCTCAACGAGTATTCTGAGTGCTTTTTTAATAATTTTCCTTATAACTGCGCGCTTATTAACATCTCCTAGTACTCTCATAGCTGTTGCTCTAATGCTATTTGTCCTAGTTAAATCAATTAATACTTTGATCTCGAAGTCTCTGAGTTCATCTTTGATGTATCTAAGGGCTATTCTAGCAATATCTACTGGTTTGAGACCGAGATAGGGTTCTTCAGGTGGAAGCTTATTAAGCCTTTGCGTGACCTCGAATTCTATTACTGTGACGTACTCATCGTCTCTAATACCTTTATACACTCTCTTAAGCTCCCTTATGAGCTCTTCTCGGGAGCTGTAGCCCTCGAGCTTAGCCTCGTAGTCGCCTAATTCACATAACTTCTTATAGTAGACTCTGCTGATCCTCGCCTTAGCCACGGGCCTTCCTCCAGCGTGTATGGTGATCTCGTTGTATTTAGGCTTTACTATACCTCTCCTAATAGTAGCCCTCTTCTCTCCGCAGAGTATTTTCTCGACATAAGCTCCTTTAAGCATAAGATGTCTGCCAATAAACTTAGCCCTAGTCCCCGCCGGCATCTTGCCTAGATCACTCTTAAGAGGACTGTGTTTTACGAGATAAACAGTGGCTGCCTAGATAGGCTCATGGGGAAGTAGGGCTCGACTCTCGGATATCCTTCACACTCTCTCTTTAACATGTCTATAAACTCGTCTAATCTCAGCGTGATTTGCTTATTGGCTACTCGAATTCTCACATTAAGCGTCTGAGTCTCCTGCTCTCTCTTGCCTAAGACCACTATGTATGGTATCCAGAGAACCCCTGATTCTCTGATCTTCTTTCCGAGTGTTATGTCTCTATCATCAACGTCTACTCTAAATCCTTCGTCTAAAATGCGTCTTGCTACACTATATGCGTAGTCATTGTGTTCACGAGACACTGGGATTACTCTGACTTGAATAGGTGTAAGCCACACAGGTAAAGTGGGTACTTGACCAGCTCTCTCCATGTTCGCTGCCGTGTCTAAAACCATGTAAATGTATCTCTCAATACTACCTATAATAGCAGTGTGTATTATAACAGGGTATTTTTTATCGCCTTTCTCATCTACATATGTAATACCAAATCTCTTACTATTACCAATATCTATCTGAAACGTAGCTATTTCCCTCGGCCTATTCAGGTTGTCTATTATGTGGTACTCCACATTGAGAACCCAGTAGTAAATTCCAGGCGGAATCACGGCTACTAGTGCAGGGTAGTCATCGCTCTTAATAAACTCCACGAGGACATCTCTATTATTCTCAAAGAAATCGCGCGTTACATTGTATAGGGCAATATACCTCCTACCGGCTTTATGAGCTTCACTGTGTATTTGCCTCTGAACAGTCTTTGATACCTCTATGGCTTCTTTAAGGTCTTTAGTGAGTATGTGGAGATCTGGCATGTAGAACTTCCTAAGCCTAAAACACAGGTTCAACTCTCCGCGCTGTTCAAGCCTATAACTGTCTGCTACCTCGAACACCCCGAAGGGAAGGTCCTTGTAGCTTATTACCCAGTCTTTTAACATAGCAAACTGCTGGTGACACGCAGCATATCTCAACACATACTTCTCACTATCTACTTCAACCTCGTAAAGCCTGTCGCCAAAGAGCACTGCGTGCTCGTAGACAGGTTTTTCTTTTAAGTTAAACATGTTAGTGCCCATAATTCTAAACACAGGTATTCCTAGTGACTGTGCTACTTGCCATGAATACCTAGATACCGCCTCAACTATTACAGCTGCGTAAGGCGAGTAGCGCATGTGCCCGTGATCGCTCATAGGCTCCCATTCAAGGCCAAACTTCTTGCAGTAATAGTTGACTCTGTTTTCTCCACCCTCGAGCTCTCTCCCATAAACCTCCTTGTCTACTAGCACTTTAAGCTCTCTGTAGTTAGCGTAGTCAAATTTATCTGGGGTGTAGACCTCACCCGTAGGCGTTACAATGTAAAACTCCTTCTCTACTACAAGCTTTCTAGTGGGCTGCGTCTTCTTGACTATTGTTCTTGATAGCTCACTTAGAGGGTGACCGTAACACTCAAGTTTAAAAGACTTATACCAGCCAAAAGGTGCCTTGTAGACTTGTACCTCTGATTTCTGCTTGAGCGTACTGTAGAGAGCGTTTAGTACTTCAATAGCTTTATGTGGTGGAGCTAATTGAGATGATAAGTGAGCATATGGATATAGGACTATACTAGATGGTTTAACCTGCCTTGAGACGTTAATTATCTCGGATGAGGCATCCTCCACAATGTCAGCTGAGTCCTCGGCTTCAACGGTAACAAAAACTACGAGAGTGTTCTCAAATACGCCCTCACTATTGGCCTGGTCCACCGGTTCCGGCTCCTCAATAGCTCTCTCTAAAACCCTATAGCTGAAACTACGAGCGTGTATAGTAAGTACTCTCACGTAGACACACCTACTCTTAACTGTGTAATGTCCCCTCGTATATTAAACGTTTTAAAAGTATTGATAAAAAATAGGTGGGTGAGTAATTTGTCTGAGAAGAGCTCAGAGAGCGTATTTGTATCTGTCAGGGATATTCCAGGGGTTAACCCAGCAATAGCTGAGAAGTTAGAGGCCGCTGGGTATGTATCAGCGTGGAGTATTGTTGTTGTGAGGCCCGAGGAGCTCGCCGAGAAGACGGGTATTCCTGTACCAGTAGCAGCGAAGATCGTTGAGAATGCTAGAAAGATGCTCGGTATTAGATTTAAAACGGCTAAAGAAGTTAAAACTGAGAGATTAAACGTGAAGAAGATCACAACTGGTAGTAGAGGGCTCGACGAGTTACTCGGTGGCGGCATTGAGACCAAGACTATAACCGAGTTCTATGGGGAGTATGGTAGTGGTAAGACGCAGATTTGTCATCAGCTAAGTGTAAATGTCCAATTACCACAGGAGAAGGGAGGTTTACTTGGGAAAGCCGTGTACATAGACACTGAGGGCACTTTTAGGTGGGAGCGAATTGAGGCCATGGCTAGAGCCCTCGGCCTAGATCCAGATTCAGTCATGGACAATATTTATTACATTAGGGCGTACAACAGTGACCACCAGATCTCCACTGTTGATGACCTTTTCTCCTTCGTCCCAAAGAATAGCATTAAACTCGTAGTAATAGACAGCGTTACAAGTCATTTTAGAGCCGAGTACCCTGGGAGAGAGCACCTCGCTGAGAGACAACAAAAACTAAATGCCCACTTACACCAGTTAATGAGACTAGCTGAGGCGTACAATATCGCAGTTGTAGTCACAAACCAGGTAATGGCTAGACCTGACATATTCTACGGAGACCCTACTATGGCTGTTGGGGGACATGTACTAGCACATGTACCGGGTGTTAGAGTCTACCTCAAAAAGGCTAAGGGTAATAAGAGAATAGCTAGAGTAGTTGATGCTCCTCACCTACCAGAGGGAGAAGCCGTATTTGCTATTACAGAGGAGGGTATTAGAGACGTAGAAGAGTGAGTAGTATTTTCTGTAACAGCAACACTACCTAGTAATAGTGGTTGATTAGAGTGAAAATACTCTGGAACCCTTGGAGATACGAGTATGTAAAAAGCACTACTAGACCTCAGAGTGGCAAAGACTGCCTTTTTTGTAGACTTCAGGGTCTAAGCGACGAGGAGGCGTTAATTATACATAGGGGAAAACACTCCTATGTCGTGTTAAACGCTTATCCTTACAACACTGGACATCTAATGATCGCCCCATATAAGCACGTCGCTGAGCCCTCAGAGTTACAAGAAAATGAACTAATTGAACTAGTACTATTAATAAAGAAGTCTCTCAGCGTGCTGAAAAAAGCCCTTATGGCTGAGGGCTTCAATGTAGGCTCAAATATAGGAAGAGCTGCTGGTGCCGGTGTTCCAGAGCACTTCCACGTACACGTCGTCCCTAGATGGGTTGGAGACGCAAACTTCTTAGCAGTAATTTCAGGTGTAAAGCCACTACCCTTAGGGCTTAGAGAGGCTTACGAGTTAATTAAAAAGAGTTGGAGTGAGAGTGCTTAGTATGGTCTCAAAGAACGATTTAAGCGTCCTCGAGGAGTACGTTTTCCAGGGGGAGAAGAGGTATAGAGTCTGTGTTAAGGGCACGAACATAGTAGTCAACGTGAAAGCAGGCGACGAGAAAGATGCTATTATGAAAGCGTTACAAATACTAGTACAAGTTGGCTTAACGGATGATTCACTGAGAGAGCTTAGGAGTATTGTGGGAGAAAAAGCGCTCTGTAAGTAGTCAGGCCGCGGTAACTTCTTCACCCCCTCACGGGTCTAAGAGGGCAAGTATCATCATTCATAAGTACGCTTTGCTGTGACTTCTTTAAATAATTTGAAGGCCGTAGCTGATATATCATATTCTCTTGGATCGCAATTTCGCCCTCTGGGAGAGGATCTCTTCATATTCCTCTAGTAGTCTCTTAGCGTACCCTTTGACATCTCCCTGAGGCATTCTCTTTAAGAGCTCACGTGCGAACTTCGCAAAACACCTGTTACTGTGAAACTCCAGTACTAAGTCCTCAATAGCTATAATAATACCTTGTCCCCGTGGAAAAACCCTACCACATACTGCACACTTATATTGCTCTTTCTCAGCACTCATTTAAACCGACCTCTCGCATTTTTGAGTAAAGCTTAGAGATCTCCAGGGTGTATAGCCTTATTACATATGGGAGTTTTTCACCATGTATCTCTATAAATCTCCTATCGCGGTTTTCTTCTATGCACATGTCTCTACTATATTCAAGAAACCTTCCATCTAAAACTATTCCAGACTTGTAAACAGTAAAAGAGCGCGGTATAATCAGCTGTTTAGGCTGTTTCACCAACTTCGTAATCACGACCCTAAGAGCCTGAAGTACACCTGTAAGAAATAAGTACATTACTATGAAGTAGATAAACCGCACTAACACCTCATTACCCAGAGCTCCAGCTAACTCCTGGACATAAGGCCCTATATATCCATAGTACAGTGGAATTAGCACTAGTACAAGTAGTGGGAGTACTAAGTATATTGTAGTCGACTTAATTTGACTTTTAAACTCATTAACAACGAGGGAGTCATACATCATTACTTGAGCAGCCGCGTTTTCCTTAAAGAGCACAGGGCCGATTAAGTCCTCAGCTCTCTTAAAGCCTCTAGAGCCCATTTTTACGCTTAGGAGCATGATAACCAGGAAGTATAGTATAAATACTAGGAAAAAATACTGAGGTATAAGTGCTGCTATTAGAGCAAACATCACTATTGATAATGCTTGAATTAGTATCATTATCCTTCTACTAAACATAGCTATAACTAACACCCTCTAAGCTGTAATTCAATTTGTAGAAAGGATTAATAAGCTGGAGTGTATATGTCAATAACACGGTGATGAATCGCCACTTGTCAGAGAAGTGAAGAAGGTCCGTGTTACTGACCAATAGCAATTATGTTACTTAGCTATGAGGAGCAATGGGAACCCTGACAGGTGAGGAGATTGTCCCCAACTGAGTGCTCTTACCTTCTACTTTACTCATAGTGATTCTACGGGAATAGTGGTAGTACTTTTGAGAGAATAATCACTATGACTACCAGTACTATACAGATAGCTATTAGAAGATGTGGCTTTATAGTGATCACAGCGTCTGTCTCTTCGTAGAACCTAATTAAGCCGGCCGCGGACATCACACCCGGTGTATCTCTCTTACCTTTACGCTTACTCATAAATGTCACCTACACTACTTATCATAAAAATTCCAGGGATTAATATTTGCAGAGGACTCGTTTTCGGGGAGATGAGGGGTGGATTTAAGACAAGTCCAGAGACTCATACGGGAGAAGTACTATGAGAGAGACTCTATAAGGGGGCTCTACGCGACGTTTACATGGTTTATTGAAGAAGTAGGTGAACTCGCAGACGCTATTATTAAAGCAGATAGAGTCGCCACAGAGGAAGAGCTCGCAGATGTTTTTGCGTGGCTTTTAAGTATCGCGAATTTACTAAACATAGACTTAGAAGAGGCATTTAAGAACAAGTATATTACTCAAAAACCTGAGTAATTGAGTTGCCTATCTACTATTCTTTAATAGCACGTATAATTTTTTGCGCGAGGTCCACGCTTTCCTCCACAATTGTTCCCGTGACAATTATATCAGCACCATGCCTAGTTAACTCTCTAGCTACTTCAGCCGACCTTATTCCACCACCTACAATAGTCAGTAGCTTAGTGTACTTTTTCACAGATTGAGGGAAAAGAGGTGAGAGCGGCTCTTTAGCTCCGCTTCCAGCCTCTAGATACATGTATTTGAGACCCAGCATCTCAGCTGCTAGAGCATAAGCTACTACTATTTCTGGCTTATTTCGTGGAATAGGGTGAACTCTTCCAACATGTGCTACAGCAGTATCTACGCCTATAACCAAGTATGCTGTAGGTAGTGGTTCAAGTCTATATTTTGCAATAATAGGGGCTGCCTGTACGTGTGCCTGTATTAAGTAATATGGTTCTAGGCTGTTCATTAAGATCATGAATAAAACCGCGTCTGCTTGTGGAGTTAGACAGTTGAGGTTTCCAGGAAATACTATTACTGGTAATCCGTGTTCTCTTAGAATTCTAGCTGCTAGAGAAGCCTCCTCAGGTGTCACAGCTAAGCTACCACCAATCATGAAGGCATCTGTTCCAGCTTCAACGAGAATTTTAGATACTTTTTCCAGGCTACTGGAATTAACCTTATCTGGGTCTACTAGAGTAAAATGTAATTTCTCTCCTCTCTCTATTTTAGACATAATGTACTCGTGAACCTTACCCAAATTATTCACCTGCATACCTACTCTTTAGATCCCCCCATGCTAGTAGTGCTAGAAGCAAACTTCACGTGGGCTTCTCCACGCTCATAAAGATCTATGAACTTCGCGTACACATCAACAGGCTGGTAAATAGCCGGTATATCCGTGAAGTCCTCGTCGTCGATTAGACCACAGTTGCCACACATGATTACGGCCTGAGCTCTATCCCCGCGTTTCCTTATAGCGATAGATAGAGCTGTAAGTGAGCAATTAGGACACTGAAACACCTTCGGTATTCTCACTACGCGTTTGGGTATTACTCTTCTCCTCTTTCTACGGCGACCCATTTTAACCTCCAGTATTCACTTATAGCTCGTGTACTTTAAATTTACGCTGTGTATATTACTTGTATAGCTTTCTGCGAAGCGTTGGTGAGAAGCCTTTTTCGAGGATTTCATTGACGATCACATATAGTTCCTCGAGCGTTACGCTGAGAGTTCTATACATTTTCCTCTTTATTGCTACTAGTAGCCCTAACTGGTGTTTACAGTGTGTTCTAGTCCTCGTGAAAATAGTCCTTATTATGAAGTCCATACAG
This sequence comes from Desulfurococcaceae archaeon, assembly GCA_020832865.1. The sequence continues at coordinate 4,994 of JAJHRJ010000003.1, read as the reverse complement.
CTACAGTACACGTAGGGTACTAAAATGTGGTCACGTTCTCTACCAGCATAAATCCATAGAGACCAGGGATTTCCATTTCTACCTAGAGTAGCCCTCAACTCGACAAATCTACTTTCATATATATCTGCTAAGGGGTACTCTACACCCTTCTCTAGAATACTAGTCAACATCTTTTTCGTCTCGTCAACACTCATAGTGAGACTTCTCTCCTAGTGGGCCCGCGGGGATTTGAACCCCGGGTCACGGGGACTCCCGCCTATGGACCCGAACCCCGCATCCTAACCAGGCTAGACGACGGGCCCTCAACTTTAACCTTTTAACTCGGGGTTTATAAAAACACTTCGAGAGCTCGTGTCCTCTTAGGTATTAAAGTGCATTGTAAACTCCTCTATGAGTTCAAAAGCCTTTCTAAGCGATTGTACGTCTTTGCCTTGTATACAGTGCCTAGTCATACTCTCGGGTAAGTTGATCAACCCAGCTGAACCCTTATGCTGAGACCATATGATTTTATAGTACACTCTGCTCTTACTCCCCGGTTTAAAATATACTGGAATACTCCCAATTAGTACTGTACTGCTCGATTTAGCCTCTTGAAGCCTGTTTACATAGGTCTCTATCCACGCCTCAATGCACAGCTCTCTCCAAGAGCCTGCTTGTCTCTCTAGGAGTTCACGTAGCTTGCCTAGAGCACCTGAGGTCTCGTTTAACTCTATTTTGCAGTGTACTCTTACGTAGTCGTAACTCACCTGCCTTGGATTTAATCCAGCTGTTTTTAGAGCGTTGAATAGTCTAGATGTAAATCCCATATCACAGAGAAAATCCAACTGTATGTGTAAATACCCTCTACTAGTCTTCTCCTCAGTCAAGTTCTACTTCACTCTACTGTAAGTAGCGCTTTACCCAGCTCCAGTTACCTTCAATATACTCACTAATACTACTTACAAGCTCTGATGTAATACTCCTATAGCGTCCCTGTAGTTTCAGGTACTCTTCAATAGGTCTCCTCTTAGAGGGGTCTAGTAGTGGCCTACTAGGGCCTGATAGCGTTATCTTTCCATTATAATACTCGTAGAGAATCCAGAACCCGGTTTCAACAGCTAACTTAGCTATTCTCGCAGTGTACTTAGGGTCAAATCTCCAGCCCGGTGGGCAGGGGGCGTGAATCTGAATAAACCTAAAGCCCCTAATACTTCTTGCCCGCTGAAGCTTACTATAGAGATCATGCGGATACCCTACACTAGCAGTAGCGACGTAAGGGGCATTGTGTGCTATTAGTATCTTAGCGACATCTTTCTTGTGTTCACTCTTCCCAGTAATAGGGGTAGTTGTTGTCCACGCACCCAGAGGCGTTGAGGAACTCCTCTGAATACCTGTGTTCATATATGCCTCGTTATCGTACATTATATAGATTAAGTCCTCATTCCTCTCAGCAGCACCACTCAGAGTAGCCATACCAATATCAGCTGTGCCACCGTCACCAGCCCACGCAATGACTTGTACATCATTAATACCCCTCATTTTGAGGGCCTGTGCTACTCCAGACGCAACCGCAGCGGCAGACGCGAAGGGCACGTGTATAATACTAGCTCTCAGTGACTGCCACGGGTACATGCCCACTATTACTGATGTACAGCATGCTGGGACAACTAGGATCATTTTCTCGCCGAACACCGCTGAGAGGACTTTTAGTGCTATTGGAATTGGACATCCGTGGCAAGCTGCATCTCCTGGTAACACGACGTCACGAGCATTATACGGTAATGGAAGCTTAACTTGGCTTTTACTCATAGAGATCACCTCCTAACTCTCACCCACTCAAAATAGCTGTGTTCAAGACCACTCTCAACTCGACTCACAAGGGACTTCAATATCTCGTAGAAATCCTCTGACCCCACGTGGACACCCGCTATTCCCGCAACGATGTTTACTACTGGTGGCAACTTACTAGTATACTGTGAGAGCCCAGCCACGAGGTCTGTAAATATTGGACCCCACGCTCCGAAACTTATAGCCCTATCAAACACGAAAATCCCCCTTGCACCCCTCAGAGCACTCCACAGGTCTTCATGGGGAAATGGCCTGTAGAATCTGACTCTAATTACTCCCAGGGAATACCCCTCATCTCTAAGCTTACTGGCAGCTTCAATTAAATCTCCACTCCAGCTACCCATAGCAATGGCAAAGTACTTTGCGTCACTACAGTTGTAGCAAGATATCAACCCCCCATACTCCCTGCCAAATAACTTACCATATTCTCTATCAACTCTCCTAATAGTCTCCTTCGACTTCTCCATTGCAACCTGAATACCGTAAAACATGTCCTCTGTGTCCTCTGGTGACGTTAAGCCTCCAAGGCCCAGCGGCTCTGAGCCGTCCACTATGTAGGGTTGTGCTCTCTCACCAAGCCACTCGTCTACCTGTTTCTCCTCGGGAATCTCAACTGGCATAGCTGTGTGACTGAGAATAAAGCCCTCAATACCAATCATTACTGGCAAGTACACGGATGGATCTTCACTGATCTTGAACGCCTGAAGCGTGAGGTCAAATGCCTCTTGGTTATCCATAGCGTACGCCATAACCCACCCAGCATCCCTCTGATCCACGAAGTCGCTGTGATCAGGCCATATATTCCACGGCGTGTTAATAGTTCTAGACACTATAGCCATAACCATTGGTATTCTCGCTCTAGAGGCCCAGTGGACGACTTCGTGCATATATAGTAAGCCCTGACTACTAGTAGCTGTAAATACGCGTGCTCCAGCCACAGCCGCGCCAAAACACGCTGCTAACGCAGAGTGCTCAGATTCTACTCTAATCATAGATGACTTAAGTTCTCCTGACTCAACCATCTCTGAGAGCTTCTCTACTATAGGTGACTGAGGTGTAATAGGATATGCAGCGATGACGTCTGGCTTAGCCAGCTTCACAGCGTAGGCTACTGCGTGGTTTCCCGTTAGCGCGATCCTCTTTGGCACTCTACTCACCCGGCTCAGGCACCATTATTATCGCGTTTCTAGGACAGACATCTTCGCATAAACCACAGCCCTTACAGTACTCATAGTCTATAGTAACTCCCACCTCAGGCTCAACACGTATGACATTTACTGGGCAGTATATCTCACACTGATAACACCGAGTGCACTTCTCGTTGTCTACTACAGGCCTTGTAGTTCTCCACAGCCCAGTTTTACCTGCAACGCCTATTGTAGGCTTAGTGAGAGGTAGCTTGCAGTTCTCCTCAGGCTTTATGACTTTAACCACTACTTTACACCTCTCCTAGATATCTGAGCTCCTTGTAGGCTCTAGTAGCCGCCTCGCTGTTGACTTTGCCAGCTTTAGGTCCAAAATACTCAAGTATAGCTCTCTCAATGCTCTCTAGTGAGACTACTGGCAGTGCTTTAACGAGAGCACCGAGCATTGCTGTGTTTACAAGAGGCCACCCCGCTACTACAAGTCTTAAATCCTCAGCTATCTTAGTAGCATCTACAGCATAAACGCGAACTCTCCCCTCAGCGTTAATGAGGTCTCTCCCAATACTCGCACTACTACTCGCGTTGACTACTAGTGCACCATTCTTCTTCACCGGGATTTTCTTGAGTAAACCCAGCTGTATTAGCCTGTGATCAAACACGACTACGAGGTCAGCTCTACTGAAGACACCCCGCCTCAATATGGGCTTATCGCTAATCCTAGCATACGCTGTTACAGGTGCACCTCTCCTCTCAGCGCCGAAAAACGGGAAACCCTGCCCATACTTGTTCTCATATATAGCCGCTTGAACCAATATGTGAGAAGCTGTTACAGCCCCTTGACCACCCCTCCCATAAAACAATATCTCGTAAAGCACTCAAAAACACCGAATACTAATATGACAACAAGAGGTAAAAAACGGTAATACTTTGACCCTTAAGAGCCAATGTGTTTACGCAGCACCACACATGTACGTGTAGAGTGTCGAGGAGGGTTTCCCCGAGGCAGTCATTTGTAGTTAGTTGTAAATAGTTGTGAATGCTTCTTGCCTCGGGGTTCCCGGGCTCTGCTCGGGTTTTCACTGCATCACTACCCGGGCTATCAGGGCTCCACATAACCCAAAAGCCCCTCATCTGCGTTGAGAGCTGTAATTCAAGCAGCAAAACTCATCATTCACAACCAAGTACACGTAGAGAAGCTAATAAATTCAAACCAGTCACACATAATCATCCTCAACTAATCACAAGTAATCATAGATCGGTCATAGGCTTACGTATTCACACTTTACAGCTCTAAGAGAACTCAAACACCAGTAAAAGCAAAACACTACAAGTAAGTATAAAACTAAAAGGACTTCTCGAATTAGAAGAGTAAAACAATTATTAACCTCTACTAGAAGAGGAAACCTAGAGGGCCCGTCGCCTAGCTAGGATAGGGCGCCGGCCTTCTAAGCCGGAGGTCCCGGGTTCAAATCCCGGCGGGCCCGCAGCTCCTTTTAGGATAGCTCTATGCTCTGATCTCTATTGCCTTTATAACCCAGTAGAATAATAATATTCTTAGTTTAGCTGATGCTACATCTCCGGATGGTAACTTATGGTTACTAAACTTAAACTCTTAGTTGTTGGTGGAGGAGACACCTCTGAGGCCTTACTCTCTGACCCGGTTTTCAAGGAGATCGCAGAAGAGGTTATAGTAGTTGATAGAGATCCCAGTAGGCGCCCTGTCTTTGAGAGGCTTGGAGACGTGTTCTTTATTGAGGGAGATATAACTACTCTACCTTTACACGAGTATGTTAATTTAAAAGAAGTAAACGCGATGTTAGCGTTAACTGGTAGAGATGAGGTAAACTTCCTCGCCCTCGCTATAGCACACTCCCACGAGATACCTATTAGAATAGGGTTATTTAGAAATAAACACATAGCAGATATAGTTAAGCGACTACACCTGGGAATACCTATTATTAAGCCTAGTCTCATTGGGAAAATGCTTAAACAAGTAACCATGTCAATGGTTTCTACTAGAGA
>JAJHRJ010000046.1 GCA_020832865.1 Desulfurococcaceae archaeon | reverse complement strand
GGCACTACTAGTCCTCTTAAAACACATGGATTACTGCCAACTTTTTTAAAGGGATTTTTTAACTGGAGAACCTCATGAAATACCTCGTGGCGTTTAAACTCTAGACCAGACTCCTCAAGGCAGGATAGTGCTTCCTCTATAGAGTACCTCGAAGTGTTAACTCGTAACCACCTCTTCTTGTCATTTAGGGCTTTAAGCATGGTCTCTAATTCAGTTAGTGGCATTTTCCCAGCAAGATCTTTAACCAGCCAGGCAGGATAGCCATATCGGAGGCTTATCCTAGTTAATGCTGGTAGTCCCTTAGTGATGCTTTCAATATCTTCTTCAACTAACTGCCACGTGAAGTTTTTCTTATACAAGTAGTCGACTATGCCTTGAATAGCTGGCTTAAGCCCGTAGTAACCTGCCAGGAACTTCAACGTGTAGTAATACATTACTACATTGTAGAGTAACTTATAGTACTCTTCAGCCTCGTGTTCACGGAGTCCGTATCTTCTAACGAGACTCTTATATGCCTTGTTAAACCCTATTCCTATAGTTGTTACTTGTCTTAGAATCAATGTTGTTAAGAAACGCGCCTTGTCTAGTCTAATAACCAATACCCGCTACCTTACACATTACTCTATTTTCATAGAGGTGTCTCAACTACTCTTACATTTCTACCAGTAGTCCTCTTCCACATATAGTCTAAACCAGTATACTTCATACTTGAAAGAGCCGATATATCCCTCGTAAATAGTAATCTAATATCATCTACCCCGAGAACAATCATAGCAAGCCTATCTACGCCAATCCCCCAGGCCGCAGCTTTATAGCCATGGCAGCCTAACATCTCCATTACCTCAGGCCTGAAAATTCCACCTGGAAATACCTCTATCCAGCCGAGTTTAGGGTGTTTAACGTACCCCTCTACACTCGGCTCTGTAAATGGGAAGTAGCCGGGTTTAAACCAGATCTCTTTTAGACCCAGTGCAGCCGTGAACTCCTTGAAGAAGTAGAGTAGGTGTTTAAAAGTTACATTCTTACCGACAATAACTCCGTCTAATTGGTAAAACTCCATACTGTGCTTAGCGTCTAAATTCTCTGGCCTAAAATTCCTATCAATAGTAAAGACTCTGTACTCTCCGCCGCCTCGTTCTCGCAGAGCTCTAGCTGAAACGGCTGTTGTTTGACTTCTAAGAACTAGTCTTAGAGCTCTAGCTGGGCTCCACGTATAGCCCCAGCCCCTCTCGTGAACTCTCTTAGCGATTTCAAGTAGAGCTGAATTTATGTTTGCCGTTAAAGTAGTTTTTAAGAGAAAAGTGTCGTGGATCTCTCGTGCTGGGTGATCTTGGGCCTGGAAGAGTACATCAAAGTTCCAGAACTCTGCCTCGACGTGCGGACCTTTAACCTCTTCAAACCCCATATTAGTCATGATCTCTCTTAATTCGTCTATGAACTGCATAAACGGGTGTTTCTTTGAAATAGGTATATTTGGCAACTCAACGGTGAGGTCGAACTCCTTAACTATGTACTTATCTAGCTCTAAGGCTACTTCAGGCTTGACTACAGTCAATAATTCTTTCTCCCTAATGAGTCCCCTGCGCCAGGTATTGAGGAGGTTCGGAGAAGCTTTTACCTTTATGGTGCTCTTCTCGCGGACTTCGATGATCTGCCTACGCTTAGCTAAGCTCGCAATTTCCTCGCTTACTCTTATCCCGTTCACGAGGTCTAGTATTAGTTTTAGTGTCTCACGTGCTTTTTCTACAGCCTTGATACAGAGGGCTTCATCTCCTAAAGTGACCTTCCCGCCCTCGACTATAATACATCTTGATCTTATCAAGTACTGAAGTCCTATTTTGGCATCGTCGGTATCAACTCCGTTTATCTCAGTGCACTTTAAAAACGAGTCAACGGGGTTGCCAATACACTTGTTCATAACCCTGTATACTTGTTCTTCGGGCAAGCCCTTCTCGATATATTTCCTTCCAATATCCGTTAAAATGTACTCTGAGATCTTGCGTCGCTCAGCTTCTAAGAGGCCTTTACGCTCAAGCTCAGCTATGTCTCTCATTAAGTCCTCGCGTTTAGTGCTGAGATTTCTCGCCAGTTCCTCAATATCGACTTCTCCCCTCTCCACTAGGTAGGCTATTATCCTGTACTGTCTAGGCGTCACGTAGACTTCTTCACTCATGAGTAGTAGCACCCTGTTGAAAATAGGTTTTAGACTAATAGCTTAAAATTCTATTTTCACATTAACAGTCCAGAGTAATTGGAAATAATGGTTTTCATGAAGTTGCTCCTGGGATTATTCAGCACGTCGTTTATTAATCCCTCCTCAACTAACCTCCCGTCATCAAGCACGACAACTCTATCAGCGACGTACTGTGCAATAGCTAAGACATGTTTACCGTTATGATCGCCGCTCCAAGTTTATTACAGATCTCGTTAATTAAGTTAACTATTTGCACCTATATAGAAACTTAGTGATTGTTGTTACAAGAGGAATAACACTATTATGATCGCTACTAATGAAGACTGCTAGGAGCCCTGTGTTTATGCTTCTCGGGGGTCCAATTTCACCCGGCCTTTCGCTTTCGGTGAAAGCTAACATAGCTAGATTTTTAAAGTTTTGTCTTACAGGGCCTATAGTCCAAAAAGACTACAATTAGTTACTTGTTGATTCTTAATAGCATTCCCGCTGACTTGTCCCCCTAGTTTTTACTTTAAATATTTGTTTGAAGAATTCTGTGGATACTTCATTTATCACTTAAAGTATTTTTAAGGCATTAATAGTAAAATATTATAGGGGGCATTATTGAAGTACACCGCCATATTTATAGATGTAGGGGGGAAGAAGCGCTGGAAAGAGGAGTATTCAATTAGCGATATCTGCGGTCCTGTGGAGCTTGGAGTAAAGTTGCACTTAGAGAGATTTGAGTCATGGCGAAAACACGTATATCACCCTGATAATGCGCTAATTATTGGTAGGGGGATTTTCGCCGGCTCAAAGCTATATGGGTCTCACAGGCTAGTAGCGGTTTTTAGAAGTCCCCTGACTACTGGGCTACATGTTTCCGCTCTTGGTGGTGCTGCCTACCAGTTTAATATCAGCGTGGATTCTCTGGTGATTAGTGGGCGTAGTGAGAAACCACTAATTCTTAAAATTACAGGTAGTCGTGAAGGAGACTTAGAGTTGGAGTTTCACGAAATAGAGCTAAATAAGCTTATTAGCATATGGCGCGAGTACAGTGGACTTAAAGGCGTATACGCACTACAAAAGTACCTTATTGATTTACACAGAGACTTCTACGAGAAGTACAACGCTAGGAGTATTCTAGTGGGTCCAGGTTCACTAAACACCAATATTGGTGCATTAGTATCCTTAACTATTGTTAAGGGTAAAATAGACTATGGAAGTGAGGATTTCGCTGCGAGAGCCGGCGGGGGGAGTGTGCTACTTAGAGCTCATAATGTTGCTGCTATTATGTATGGTGGAGATTACGATGTTTCCTCTAAGCTTCCAAGAGAGCTTGTTGATATTAATGCCCTAAATAAGATATTTACGGAGGTTCTAGGTAAGCCTTACATACAGGCTGTGATCGACTCTGGTATAAAGTACAGGTACGATCCTAGAATTAATAGTGGTGGAACACTCGGCGGGAACTACCCCCATCTAGGAGTAACTACTCCCATGCTTAACTGGAAGATCATATACGAGAGTGCAGAGACGAGGAAGAAGCTACATGAGCTCATAATGAAGTATATGTGGGAGATCTTCAATAAAGAGGCCATTGAAACGAGAAGCTGGAAGACGTGTGGTGAACCATGTCCATTAGCGTGTAAAAAGGTAAGAAAAGATAAGTATAAGAGTGACTACGAGCCATATAATGGCTTAGGACCATTTATAGGAATATTCCACATTCACGAAGCAGAGAAAGTAGTAGAGCTAGCAGACGCCTATGGATTAGACGCCATTGAGCTCGGGTACATTATTGGGTTCATTCTTGAAGCCGTTTCACGTGGTCTCCTTAAACCAGAGGACGTTGGTATCTCCGGTATTCCCGAGTTCGAGCCATTATCCCTAGGAGAGAAGTCCTCAGCAGTAAACTCTAAATTAGCAGTAGAGCTCGCAGAACACGTGGCTTTTAGTACAAACCCAATAGTTAGACTTATTAGCGAGAGAGGGTTGAGAGATGCAGCTAAAATCTTGGATGTCCTTTACAGTGAGAGGTG
>JAJHRJ010000045.1 GCA_020832865.1 Desulfurococcaceae archaeon | reverse complement strand
AGGACGTAGTTGAGAGAGCCGTGGAGTTATTTGATGGAATAGTGGGCTGGCTTGTACTATTTGGAAGGAAGTATGCTGATGGGTATAGAGATGTGAGTAGTATTATGGACATGGCTGTTGAGCTTGTTATTGAGGAGCTGAGTAAGCTGAGTACAAGGGAGAAAATTGTTCTCGAAGCAGTAACGCGTGACTGTAGATCTTGGAGTCAAGTACGTAGATTTATAGCTGATAAATACGGAGTAGTAATACCGAAATCCTCGCTTACGAGGATAATTAATAAACTAGAAAAGCTAAGTATAATTAAAAACTACGAGTTCTTAGATCCCATGTACAGAGAAGCCGCTATGAGGCTGAAAGCGAGATTAAAAGTAGAGTAGTTGTAAACCGCGCGGAGTCGACGCGCTATCTTCGAAGATTTCTAATGTAGAGTTTGTATGCTAGTAGGACTGTTACAGTGCTCCATAGTAGTAGGCCAGCAGTATTAAAGACCAGGTCTACTTCTGTACTGTAGCCAAAACCATACCTGTATATTGTGACAGCCATGGATACAGGGGAGTAAAGTGCAACTGGAGCTACAGGTCCTAGCCTAGCTCTAAGAGCTCTCTCAGGGTAGAAGACATTTGACATAAAGAAGAAGATGAAGTAGACAAGAGACCTTATAGCTGCTTGAATATTAAAGTCTCTTGTTAACGTCACCAGCGTTATTGATAAGCTAGACATAGTTACTGATATGAGTATTGAAGCAGCGAGTATTAGTATCCACTTATCTAGCGTTGGAGGCGTCATTATTAAAACAGCTAGTATTAAGAAGCCAGCCTGGTACATTAATCCCCTTAAAACCCCTCCTAGTACTCTCCCAGCGACAAGAGCTCCTCGAGTAATAGGCAAGGAGACTAAGTAGTGAGTTACTTCTCTACGTAGTTCAACACCCACTTCTCTACCAATAGTAAATGAGGATATGAATATCGATAAGCAGAGTATGCCGGGAGTTATGAACCTTATATAGTCTGGGATCAAGTCTGGTCTAACAATACCACGGAATATTAGCCCGAATATTAAGAGGTCTGCTATGTTCATTGCTACTTGGCCAGCTAGCCAGTAAATATTCTGCCAAAATCTCTTAAGGTCTCTTAAAGCTACAGTGTACGCTTGAGTGGTGAACTCGAAAAAGTTGTAAATCACCTCCATCCACCAGCCTCGAGCTTTTTCTCGTAGAATTCTATTGCCAGTAGTAGTAGGCCCATTGAGAACCCTACTAAGTAGAGTATACTAGCTAGTGGGCCGTAGGGGGCTACGAGATAATACTCTGGAAATACGAGAATTCTGAGAAAATCAGACATGTGTGAAATAGGATTTAATATAGCAGCCACGTAGTAAGGGGCTATTCCAGTAGACGCTATAACTGGTAGTGGGTAGAAGACTGTACTGAGCCTCACGAGTAAGGCGTCTATGGCGCCGACGATAATGTCTGTTAGATCAGTCGACTTTATAGTAAAGACTAAGAGGATTACGAGTGACACTACTCCAGCTGAAAACACAAGTGCTGAAGCTAGAGATATAGCTACTACTACCGGGTCTCTTACTCTCAGCACGGTGTACACTATGATCATCATTGGGAGTGTAAATATGAGTGTTGAAACACCGCCTCCAAGGACTCTCCCAATAGCTAAAGTATTCCTCTTAACTGGGAGTGATAAGTGATACTCTACTATACCATCATCAAACTCCTCTGCAACCATGTATCCACGAGCAATACTTGTCGAGTAGAGTAGTGTAGTGTATACTCCGAGAATGTAGAAGTAGTAGTACTCGGCCCCCCCAGTGTAGTTCTCCACAGTCCTGGTGACTATGTAAGAAATTGCCCTCGCAAATACTAGTACTTGGACTGTAAACCACGCGAGTCTCATAGCAACAAATACTTTCTGGTTTCTTAGCTTCATTAAATCCCAGGTGGCTATTAGGAGTATTGTTTTAAGTCTACTCAAGTTTACTCCCTGAGCTTCGCGCCAGTTAAGTAGGTGAAAACGTCATCGAGACTTGGCTCTTTAACCATGATCCTCTTTACCTGCAAACCCCGCTTTCTCAGCGCATCTATAACGTCTACCACTTTCTCTTCAGCCCTATCCGAGTATATAGTGATCGTGTCTAAGTTGACGCTCACTCTGCCAAAGACTTCGAGTTCTCTAAGAGCCTCTATCCCCCTGAGCTCTCCTTGAATCTGTATCTCTATGATATCCCCCTTTGGCACGGAGTCTTTGAGCTCGCTGATCGTTCCAAGTGCTCTTAACTCACCCCTATATATAATTGCTACTCTCTCACAGACTCTCTCCACCTCAAACATGTCGTTTGTCGCAATAATCACAGTTGTTCCCTCTGATCTCAGCTTCTTAATAACATCCCAGAGAGCGTGTTTAGATAAAACATCAACCTGAGCTGTTGGCTCATCTAGAATAGCGATTCTCGGCTTCTGAATAAGAACCTTAGCTAACTCAACCTTCTTCCTGGTTCCACCACTCAGCTGGTAGAAGTATTTATTTCTATGCTCCCAGAGGCCAAGAAGCTCCATTACCTCTCTGACAACTCTCTTAGCCTCTTCGCGGGAGTACCCTACTACTCTAGCGTGCCAAGTTAATAAGTCTACTGGCTTATCAATCCACATAGCCTTAGGCTCTTGGAACGCTATGCCCACTAGTTTCCTAACCTCGTAGTCTTCTCGGGTCACACTGTGACCATATACGTATATGTCTCCGCTCGTTGGCTTATATACAGTGGCTATAGTTAAGAGCGTAGTTGTCTTACCAGAGCCATTAGGGCCGAGTAAACCAAATATCTCATTCTCATATATATCTAAGCTTAAGTTATTAACAGCTGTGAATTCTCCAAACTTCTTAGTGAAGTTCACTATTTCAATAGCTTTACTCTTCATGAGTACACTACCTTATATCCTCCATATATACAGCACTGCGTTAAAATAGTATCTACAGGATTCTTTCCCACGTCTCTTAGCATATTATCTAAAATAACACTCTGCCTCTCTAAGCTGATTTATTTTATGAGTGTTTTATAGGCATCTGCATATTTGCTTTTAGAATAAAGGACTAAAAACTCTGCAGGTATGTGAAAGTAGTAATATTTTCTTTTTCTGTTAGTGTAAAACCACCTGAGTTACTATTGCCGCCGCGATCGCCGCTATTGTCAGTGGCCATAGTATTCTGATCGCGAAATTCGCTCTTTCACTTAAATTATTTAATCTCTCAGATAACTGTGTAGATGCCTCTTCAAGCTTAGACGCTCTTGTCTGTAGCTCAGATATTTGACTTCTAAGTGTTTCTAATTCCCCCTTTAGGCCTCCCACTTCAAGCTTAGACTTTTCTATTTCACCTATAAGCTCACCTCTAGTTCTCTCAACAGCTCCTGATAAATCGTTAATTCCTTTCTTTAATTCTTCAACACTCTTATCTACTACTTCTCTTAGCTCGTAATAACGTCCTTCAAGTCTTCTTGTTTCTTCCGATAACCTATCAATTTTTCCACTTAACTCGCCTGTAATTCTCTCAGTGATCTCTATAAGCTTCTTAATTTCATCTGCAAGTGAAACCATGACTCTAATTTGTGCTTCTCGAACTATTTTCTCTATGCTTGAAAGCCTAGATTTTAGGTCTTGAGAGCTTAAACCCGCTTCGCGAGCTAGTGATTTTAGCGCTATTGCAGAGTCCCATGAAGATCTAAACCACTCTCCAATCTTCTCAGATATTCTTGCAACAGCTTTTTCGAGGTCTGCAGGTGTCCACTCACCTGCTTTCTCAACAGCTTCAAGTACGTCTCTTAGTTTAAATTGAACTGCAAGGGCTTTCACAGACTCCTCAGCAGCCTTATAGAGGCTCTCACCGGCTTGAACAGGGTTCTTGTAAATAAGGTCTTCACCCTCTTCAAAGTATCTTAAAGCCTCTCTAAGATAAGACTCAGCAGAGATCCTAGAAGACCTCGTACTCCTAGTTAAGCTTAATGCAGAGGATTTACCACTACTATCTATACCATCTAGCATTTTATAGCACCTCGTGTAATACTAGTAACTGTAACATTATAAAATTTATTGTCACGCCTCTAACAGTGCTACTACTTAGTACTCTGTTACCGTACATGTTTAAAGGAGCATTTTTAAATATCTATGCAGGTAACTCATATGAGAGAACACTGAGATTACAAGCCCTAAGCGGGCCGTTGCAGAGTCATTGTATTCTCTACACGCTCCCAGCAACCGTTTGCCTCATACTGTTTATTCTGGGGGAC
>JAJHRJ010000044.1 GCA_020832865.1 Desulfurococcaceae archaeon | reverse complement strand
TCTTAGACAAGGCATAGTCCTAATAATGTACTCTCCAATACCAGTAGCACTACAAGCCATATTACTATCAGCGTAGAATCCGGCTCCGTGTATAGGTGTATCTCCAACTCTACCCGGCAGTTTAAGCGTAACTCCACCAGTACTAGTAGCAGCAGCTAACACGTTATTATCATCTAATGCTACAGCACCAACAGTATCGTAAACACCTAGCACACTGTTCACGAGCTTAGAGTATACGCCCTCCTGTATAAAGCGATGTATCGCCTTGTAGTACGAATCCGAGATCTCTTCATTAAGGAGCCTCTTGAGAGTGTCTCTATATCTCTCAACTACGTGAGTAGGGGGTGGTGGTAGTGGTGGTAAGCCGTGTAAAAGTGCTAATTTATCAGCATTCTCTCCGACGAGTAAAACGTGTGGAGTCTTCTCAGCAACTATTCTAGCTAGTAAAATAGGGTTACGAGTAGACTTTACACCTGCAACTGCACCGAGGAGACCTGTAGAAGTCGCTATACCAGCGTCTAGCTCTCTCTCACCTAGGAGATTGAGAGTTGACCCATAGCCCGCGTTTAAGTAACCAGAGTTCTCCATGCAGACAACAGCCTCAGTCACCGCGTCGAGAGCACTATTACGCTCACTGAGAACTCTCCACGCGCGCTCAGTGCAGTTTTTTACTACTTCAGACGCCTTCTCTGCTAATAGGCTAAGTCTCCACGCACCAGCTCCACCATGTAAGATGAGAGCCTTAACCATTCATAGTCACCGCAGAGTAGTAGATAAATACTGAGAGTATAAAAACTAAGTTTAGGGCTGACTAGGAATTTTAATAGGTGTATGTGGTTTGAGTAGTACTCATGGCGAGCTTGAGGCCGTGATTAAGTCTATAAAATTTAGAAAAATGAGCGTAGCTTCATTAATAATTCCCGGGCTCTTCGCCACAATATCACTAGCCTTGATAACAACTGGTCTACGCGGATTAATTAATATACTAGCAGTAAGCCCAAGTCCATTAGACATTGAGGCCTCACCTGAGTTTATTCTGTGGAGTCAAGTCTTAATGTGGGGAGTAGTACTGTACTTAGCGTATTTACTAGCCTCCACTATAGCCGTGTATAGTGCTCTCGGGAGAATTAGAGAACATATATATAACAGTGCGCTGACAACATACTACTACACTCGCGGAGAAGACTACGTAGGGTCTCTTTACTACCTGAAGGACATGTTGAATAGAAGTAATCTCCCATCACCCGTAACTGGATTACTCATTACAATCCTCACTGGTGGATTAGCCTACCCAGTAATACTATGCTTCGCGGAGAAAGCCACTAGAACACACGCATCTCTAGAAGAAGAAGCCTTCTTTAAGAAAGCTTCTACACGACCATATAAGGGCTCCGCTATAGCTGCGGATATAGCCCTTGCAATGTTAACACTTGGTGCTTACACAGCATACATGGGGTGCAGATTAGCTAGATTATTTAACAAGCACGTTAATGCTATTCACTCTAAGCACCCAGAGCCCCCAATTACCTCTCCTCAGATTACTCCTGAGCCCGGTGCCTGGTTAACTACTAGTAGCGTGGTCGCTATTATATTGATTTCTTCAGCCGTGTGCACTCTGCTAGCATATCTAGGCTTTTACTATTTTCCACAATTAGCTTTTGGACTACTACTCAGTGCACTTGTTTCAAGGAGAACGGAAAAGCACGTTTTAAGCAATATTGGAGCCGGGTATTTACTACTAGTCGTACTATTAGTCTGCGGCTTCATCGCAGGGTATTTAGGGCATAGTCTCTATGAGGACTTGTATAGTGATACATCGAGTTTAAATAAAATAATATCATACCTAGACGCGAGAGGACTCGTACTGTTTATATTTACAAATAACGTGGCAATATCGCTCTCTTCAACTATACCATATATCGGCGGGGTCTTCTTAGCTCAAGGCACATATAATGCCGGCTTAGTACTAGGAGTAATCTCCGCTCTCAGAGGGATTCACCCCGCAGAGGCGCTTGCAGTAATAATACATCCTCACGCAATACCAGAACTTGTTGGCTACTCAATTCTACTCTCAGCTTCTTCCAGATTTAGCCGCTTGCGTGAATTCACGGCAATAGTCCTTGTTGGTTTAATAGTCTTACTCACCGCAGCGATAATCGAGACAACTCTCATAATTCACGAGGGCACTATCACAATAGAGAACATTATAAGTGTAGCTAGGAGACTAGTAGAGTAGGAAACTAAATGCGCTCCCCAAGAACACTTTGAAGAACAGGTCTCTGAATTTCTAGAAGTATACTTGGAGGATTAGTCGCCAATGCTAGTGCCCCATATAGTCCAACATTGTCACCTAGTCTTGTTGGCTTAATAATAGGCATTTCTGTGACGATATTTGCTCTTACCATTGAAATTAATGGCTCTAGTAGTATGTCCACGTTATTTAGAAATACTCCTCCACCAATAATCACTATCTCTGGATCATATGTATTTATAACAGAGGCTAATCCAGCAGCAGTAGCCTTAATGTAGAGGTCTACAACTAGCTTACTCAGTGGATCACTCCGCCTGTAGTACTCAAATATGGCTTTAGCATCCACGGGTATTCCACCACGGAGAGTTTTAGCGAGCTCTGAGCTCACGTTGTACTTTTCAGCGAGATATCTCGCTACTTGGGGCAAATTAGCACCACCCGCATATGACTCCCAGTGTCCACGGCCTCCACAACTACACTCTAAGTCACTATCGAAGTCCACGACGATGTGCCCAGCCTCGTGAGCATTACCCATTTTACCTATGAGTAAGTTGCCGTCTACAACTACGCCGCATCCTACACCAGTACTAAGCGTTATGTAGACAGCGTTCTTATAACCCTTAGCGTCACCATAGTGAACTTCACCCCAGACAGCTGCAACAGCGTCATTGGCTACTAGAACAGGTCTCTTAAACTCTCTAGCTAGTGGTCTAAGTAGTTCAAAGCTTCTCACTGGTAAATTTGGCGTGTTAACTACACGGCCCTCTTTAATGTTAAGTGGACCTATTGTAGCGACTCCAATTGACTTCACGTGTTCAAATTCACTACTCCACTTGCTCATTACGGCTTTAATAATAAACTCAGCGACCACTAACTCGCCTCCTTCTCGAGGAGTAGAGTAGACTTGTTTATCAATGATTTTACCTTTATCGCAAAGAGCTATTCTGGTCTTTGTAGCCCCTATATCCACGGCTAAGTAGTACTCTATAGTAGCCCACCACGTGAGAACTACAGATTAGAGTCTATTTGCTGTGAAGAAGCCTGCTGACCACTTGTCTCCTGCCCCTGTTTAAGCGTTGTTTTAAGCTTCCTGAAGAGTATAGGTGCCTCTGACACATTATATCTCTCAACCGACTCTAATCTAAGTTTTAGTGGATTTTCAACGCTAAATCCGAACTTCTCAGATAGTACTCTAGACGCCCTCGTAGTAATCGGCGCTAAAAGAGTAGCAGAGACTCTTATTAGCTCTAAAGCATTGTAGAGCTCTCTGCTCGGATCACTCTTCTCCCAGGGTTTAGTCTCGTTTAAGTACTGATTACCCAGCGTCGCAACCTCTATTGCGACCTGTGCAGCCCTCGACACCTCATAGTTCTTCATTGCGTCAAAGTAATCTCCTATTTTAACTAGTACTTCATCCGCGATCCTCGCGTCTATAGACCTCCTATATATTTTACCTCCACACTTCTTCTGTGTTAATACACCTACTCTTCTCACTAGGTTACCATAAGTGTCAACGAGTTCACTTGTGTAAATACTATCTAGTAGTTCAAAGTTAAACTCACTGTCCTTATCCATGTTGAAGATCCTTGCGAGAAGATACCTTGAGCCATCAACGCCATACCTCTGTAGTAGTTCATCAATACTGACGATGTTGCCTACACTCTTACTCATCTTAGCCCCCTTCGACGTGAGAAAAGCGTGTACAATGAGCCTCTTAGGTGGATCTAGGTCTAAGGCCCTTAGGATCGAGAACCACACAACTGTGTGAAACCACAATATGTCTTTTCCAATCACGTGGTGAACATTACTCCACAGCTCTTTAAACACCTCTTTATTATCAAAGTAGTGAGCTGCACTTATGTAGTTTAATAGTGCATCAAACCACACATATATTACGTAGTTTTCATCAAAGGGTACTGGTATACCCCACCAAACTCTCTCAGCTGGCCTTGCTACTGATACGTCTCTAAGCTCTTCACTTCTAAGCTTTGATACTATTTCCTGAGCATAGTGCTTAGGATAAACTATATCCCTGTTCTCTAGTA
>JAJHRJ010000043.1 GCA_020832865.1 Desulfurococcaceae archaeon | reverse complement strand
GCCTTAGACATCAATAAATGAGAGTACCACAAGCGATTATGAAAACCGAAACAGCCCGTGTAATTAAGTACTTACTACTGTGAATACTGAAATACCATACCGTATAGTGGGTCTGAGGATCTCTTAATGCTAATTATTTCTCTAAGAGCCTCTTTCTCGTCTTCAGTGAGCTCACCTGAAAAGCTAGTTAACCAGCGTATAACGTGTTCTCTTGGTATATCAGTGTAGAGTACATCCCCCTCATCAACATGTCGCCCCACAAGTATCTTCCCCTTAATACTTATCGCCACCTGTTGACCTCTCTTAGCCTCCTTAAGTACGTTATCTCTATCTCTTATCTGCATGATGTTCCCTATTGACACGCCATCAGACCTCATAAGTGGATATCCAGGCTTAATAGTGCCCTCAACAACCTCTACACCTACTATTGCAGGGTCACTACGCCTAAATACACAACCTGGTAAAATCTTAATTTTAGCTGGGCGCACAAGACCCTCGAGAATTCTCCGCCTCTCAATTAACCTGTAATCCCTGACCCACTTCAAGAAGTTCTCTAGAAGCCTGTAGATAACACTCTCGGAGAATACTTGTACTTGCTCTTTCTCAGCAAGTTCTCTCGCCTCATCGAGAATCTTCACGTTAAATGCTATTATAACACCATACTCAGGCTTAGACTTCTTAACGACACTAGCCTCAATTACATCGTTCTTTGACACATTACCTACATCCGCGAGTTTTATAGGTATGTTCTCTCTCCTCAGGGCTGTAACTAGTGCCTCTAGTGAGCCAAGGGTATCAGCCTTAACGATTACACCATCACTCTCACTTCTAAAAACCACTTGTGAGACTTCTTCACGCATTATTTTAGAGTAAGTCTCTAAGTCCTCAACACGGGGTACTACGTATAGAGGTGAGCCTGCAATAGCCTCCTCTAAGCCTGGAGCAACTATTTTAACTCCCGCAGCCGCGTAAACCTCGTCAACGCTTATAAACCTGCCCTCATGCATTCTCATATCCTGTAGTGGCCTAGGTAATAGTAGTCCCCGTACATGTGTGACTATGTGCCCATTCTTAGACGCCACTATAAACATGTCATTTCTCCTAATAACACCGTCATATATAATAGTATCCATTGTCACTCCTAGCCCAGGCTCCTCTTTAACCTCTAAGACAACTCCCTTAGCAGGCTCAATACTAGTAATGAGCTTTTTCCTCATAAACTGCTGTGCTAAGCCGGCAATTAGTGCTAAGAGCTCTGGTAATCCCTCCCCGGTTTTCGCTGATATTGGAACAATGGGAACAGTTGTTCTAAAATCTCTTACTCTGTCAAATCTCTCTGCTTGATACCCGAACTCGTAGAGCCTACCTATAATCATGTAAATCTTATTCTCAAGTTCATTTATAGTGCGGGGACTCTGCCTTCTAATACTTTCCAGAAATGGTGAATCAGGAGTTGAAATCCACCCGGATATCCTGTCTATCTTATTCGCAGCTACAATGAATGGTACTTTTCTCTCTTTAAGCAACATTAATGCCTCAATAGTCTGAGGCATTATGCCCTCTAATACATCGACGACTAGTATAGCTATGTCGGCTACGCTTCCTCCACGCCTCCTCAGACTAGCAAACAGCTCGTGACCAGGAGTGTCAATAAAGAGTAAACCCGGTATCTCGATCTTCAGCCTCGGGAAAAACCTCTTTAAGGGCTCTGAGATCTCCTCTAAAACACTGGCGGGAACAATGCTAGCACCTATGTGTTGAGTTATCTCACCCGGCTCCTTCTTCGCGACGGCAGTACCCCTGATCTTATCTAGCAGAGTCGTCTTCCCGTGATCTACATGTCCAAGCACAACTATTATTGGCTGTCTAACCCAGGTTTTAACACTATTAGACATAAGCAAACACCATAATTAATAAAATTATAGAGGTGATAATAAGAGGTAATAACACCATTTATTATTCCAAAAGCTTTTAAACCCTTAAAAGCGTAGTGGCTACGAGACAACCTCACCGGGGAACTGGTGAGGAGTACATGCCTGACTTTAAAATAGTAATATCAGATCCAGAAGCACCTAAGCAGGAAAGAGTAGTTAGAGTTAAAGTTGTTGGAGACTCTGAGATACCATTTACTGATAAGATGAAAGAGCAGTTTGATCTACCAGTAGTTAAAATGAACTCTAAGCTCTATAAAGAGCTTGGAGCAAAACACGGCGTAGTAACTATTAGAATGGTGAGACCAGACACAAACATGAAGGTTAAGTTGACTGGGAGAGTAGAGGTCAATGAGAACATCCCTGATGGTGAAGTGCGAGTTAGCCTCACTAGACTAGTAGATATAACTGGACTCCAGGAGATTGAGGGGGAAATATTCAGGGCCAGAGCTTGGCAAATTAGAGTAAACGATGAGAGGACAAGTGCCTTTATTGGTCTAAAAATAGGAGATGAGGTAGATGGCTCAATCCTGGGTTTAAGAGGAACAAAGCTAATTATAACTGGAGGTAGCGATATAAGCGGTTTCCCAATGAGGTCAGATATAAGCGGGCCCGTGAAGAAGAGGGCGCTATTATCTAGTCCACCTGGATTTCACCCACGAGAGGATGGTGAACGTAGGCGAAAAATAGTTAGAGGTAATACTATAGCACCAGACATAGTGCAGATAAATACGAGGATAAAATAATTAATCCCATAACACAATCACTGCAACTTAGTTACTATTTTACGTGAGCGTGGTGTACTATTTGAGGCCTTCGCAGCCAGAAGTCAACATTGGCGTCGTAGGTCACGTTGACCATGGTAAAACCACCCTAGTTCAGGCTTTAACAGGTATTTGGACAGCTAGGCACAGCATGGAAATAGAGAGGGGTATGACTATATTCCTCGGCTACGCCGATGGAAACATCGCGTACTGTGAGGGTTTAAACCCACCTGACGCCTACACTACTGAGTTGACTTGTCCAGATGGCTCAGAGGCTAAACTACTCCGCAGAGTCAGTTACGTCGATGCACCTGGGCACGAGGCCTACATGACCACTATGCTCAGCGGAGCAATGGTTGTTGACGCTGCAATCCTAGTTATAGCTGCTAATGAACCTTGTCCTCAACCACAGACAATTGAGCACTTAATGGCGCTTGAAATACTGGGAATAAAGAACATTATTATTGCCCAGAATAAAGTAGACGTCGTATCAAAGGATAAGGCGCTTAAGAACTACGAGGATATAAAGAAGTTCGTAAAAGAGACAATAGCGGAGAACGCGCCGATAATACCAGTGAGTGCTCTGCACAAAGTCAACATTGACGTTATCTTAGAAGCTCTACATAAACTTATTCCAACACCCACGAGAAATCTCGAGGCGCAACCTATAATGTATGTTCTAAGGAGCTTTGACATTAATAGGCCTGGGACGCGTTACAATGAAATACAGGGAGGCGTAGTCGGTGGAACTATACTGCAAGGGGTTCTTAGAGTAGGCGATGAGATAAAGATCCTGCCTGGAGTTAAAAAGCTAAAGGAGACTACTAAAGCCACTTCACATGAGTTCATCCCAATAACAACGACTATTGAAGAGATGCGGTTTGGCGAGTATCAGGTTGAAGAGGCGAAACCCGGAGGGCTTGTTGCTCTCAGGACAACTATAGATCCGTCTCTCACAAAAGCTAATCAACTAGCAGGCTCACTCATTGTAAAAGCAGACTACGAAATACCCGTTGTAGGGACCATAGAGATCTCTTATAACGCTCTCAGCAGAGTCGTCGATGTCAGGGGTCAACAGGCTAAGTTACCACCTCTACAAGCAGGCGAGAAAGTGGTTGCAGCAGTAGGGCCTGCCACTAGAATAGCTACTGTTAAGAGTACTCGCAAAGACCGCGTTGAACTAGAACTCGAGACTCCTGTTGCAACGTGGAAGGGTGCTAGAGTGGCTGTGGGAAGACGTGTATTAGCCAGGTGGAGGCTCGCAGGGTGGGGCTTTGTCGAGGAACTCTACGAGTAAGCGGCCCCTAGTAGTACTAGACACTAACATGTTAATGTTAGCGGCTAGTGGTATTCGAGTTTTTGAGCAAATCGAAGAAGAGCTTGAATCAAAGCCGGTATTCGTGGTTTTAAAGCCAGTTCACGATGAGCTGGTGAAATTAGCCTCTAACTCTAAGGGTGTTACTGCTAAGATGGCGCACTTAGCACTTAAGCTAGTTGAGCAGTTCTGCGTAGTTGTAGATTACGCCTTAAAGCCTGGTGAAAGCGTCGATGACGCTATTGTTAATTTCGCTCTTCAGAACCGCGCTATAGTGGCTACTAATGACAAGGAGCTACGTAGAAAGCTTAGACAAATAGGCATAGGAGAAGC
>JAJHRJ010000042.1 GCA_020832865.1 Desulfurococcaceae archaeon | reverse complement strand
GAGCTGGCTTTAGCAACACTAACTGAGAGCTATAATCAAGCTCTCTACACGAGTAACATGGTATTCCTGATCTCGAGACCTCCGGGGCATCACGCTGGCAGAGGGGGGAGAGCTATGAATGCTTCTACACAGGGCTTCTGCATTTTAAACAACGCCGCCGCATCCCTATTAGGCTTCACAGACAGGGGGCTTAGAAGAATAGCCATCTTAGACTTCGACGCTCACCACGGCAATGGAACCATGGAGATATTTTACAGGGAGAGAGTTCTCCAGGTAGATCTTCACGAGGACCCAGCAGTACTCTACCCACACACAGGCTACCCTGAGGAAATGGGTGAAGGCGAGGGATTCGGCTACAAGGTGAACCTGGTTTTACCCGTTGGATGCGGAGACGACTTATACATGGAGCTCGTGGAGAGAGCGAGAATGCTACTAGAGAAGTACTCTCCAGAGGCACTAGTAGTATCAGCGGGCTTTGACGCGTTCTTAAATGACGGATTAGCGGATTTAGCCGCGACTGAGGTAACGTACTATAAGCTTGGCTTGCTGGTCAAGTCACTTAACGTACCCACCGTACTAGTCCTTGAAGGAGGGTATAGTGTTGGATTAGAGAGGGGTTTAATCAGCTTTGTTGAAGGACTAATGGGGTTGCATAGAGAGCACACTGCGAAGACCAGGACTCCTAGGGCTTTGTTTAGGAGAGCTATAATCGAAGCTGAGAGGGTTCTTGAGAGGGCGTCTAGGAGGGTGATGTAGCGTTGAGAGAAGAAAGAGAGGTGAAATTAAGGCTAGGCGACTACGAGAGGGCTAAGAGCACTCTACGAGAACTAGGCTTTGTACACGTAGATAGGTGCTTCGAGGAGGATTACTACTACTCGCATCCATGCGTAGACTATACTATGTCAGATGAGGCACTTAGAGCTAGGTGGAGGAAGTGTAGTAGCTCAGAGCACTACACTATTACCTACAAGGGCCCCAGAGTACAGGGGGATCTAGAGTTAAAAACACGTATTGAACTAGAAGTAGAGCTCAATAGTATCCAGTGGAATACTATTAAAGACATTCTTGAAAAACTAGGCTTTACAAGTATAGCTAGAATCAGGAAAACGCGAGACTTGTACACTGCAGAGTGCGTAGAGGCGTCTTTGGATGAGCTCCACGGAGCTGGCTACTACCTCGAGTTAGAGTTGAAGTGTGATCGTGGGTTTGACCTAGTAGAGCGAGTAATTAGCAGACTCGCCACTAGTGCACAAGTAGAACACGATACTTACCTTGAAATATGCTTAAAGACGAAGAAGTGCACATAGTTAACTTGACTTTTAAGTTTACCCTCCTAAGTAGAGTAGTGGTGTCTCTTTGAGTTTTAAACACGATTCTTACGTTACGAGAACACTGTATGAGAGAATTATTGGGGAGCAGGTTAGTAGACTGAGCGAGCTACAAGATCCACGCATAGTTTACGTTACAGACTTAGTTTTATGTACACATAAATTTTACTTGAAGAAGGCGTATCCGTGGCTCACTATTACATTTGATCCTGCCGCTGTACTTGGAACTATAGCCCATTTAGGTCTAGGTCAACTACTCAGAGAAAGAGGCGCTGAGGTCGAAGTTGAAGTATCGCGTGAAGTCACATTAAATGGCGTGACTTACACTATTAAGGGTCGCGTTGACGCCCTCGATAAGAGTAGCGGAGTAGTTGTAGAGATCAAGACAGCGAGGAGTACTATTAGCACTCCACAACAACACCACATTAAGCAACTGAACATTTACTTAAATATGCTTAACTATGAGAAGGGCGTCTTAATCTACATCACGCCGAGTAGAATAGTGGAGTTCTCTATTACTAGGGAACCAGTGAACATTGAGAGCGAAGTTAGAGATCTAATCGAGAATAAGTACCATCCGCGGTATAGCTGGGAGTGCAATTACTGCAACTTCTCAAAACTATGCCCATATTACTCGGCTCCAAAGTAAAAATATTAAGAGGTGTACTACGTAGTAGAGTACAGTGTGATGAGCGCTCGGGTTGACTGTTAAAAGTGATGAGGGTCTTGAGTTCTGACGTGTAGTGAGGACCACTCTGTATAGTGAAACGAATAGGAACGTGATAGACTAGTACGCGTACTTATAAAACTACACATCACTAGCGGAGTTCCTACTGTTTAATCTATTATATTTTAACTTGCCATTAACCCACAATAGCTATTTCTTTAATTAGCTTTCCTGTCTTAAATCTCTCTATTGTCAAGTTCTCTGCTATTTGTATACTTGGCTTTCCATTTAACACCCAGTCTGCTATGAGCTCACCTGTAACCGGCCCCATCATTAAGCCGTGTCCACTGAACCCGGCAGCTATATACAAGTTCTCGTATGGTGGTAATGGACCATATACTGGGTGGTGATCTGGTGTTGTCTCATAGTATCCAATCCAGTAGCGCAGTATATTTACATGTCTCAGCGCAGGCATTAACTCCACTAGTGGCTTAATAGTGACCGCTATGGCGTCAATACGGTGTGAATTAAGAGGGGCTTCGTGAGCATCACTTATATTCCGTGCGAATATTAATCCACCGTGCTCTGTCTGCGTAACGTAGGGTGAGCCCGGAGTATCCCAGTCGATTACTAATGCAGGCTTAATTATCTCCGTATATGGCTCAGTTATAACGGGGTGTCGCGTCTCATCCACAACAGGAAACTCCACATTAATAGATGCGAGAATTCCACGTGTACCTCTACCTCCAGCTGCAACTACGAAGACTTCTCCCTCAATTTCACCTCTATTAGTTATTGCACTCTTAATCCTGTAATTACTAGTGTTAAGTTTAATCACTTTAGTGTAAAAGTTGAAGACTACACCCAGGGACTTTAGCTTTAAATACAGTTTCACCAAGTTCTCTAATACAGGCATCCTGCCGGCTGTTGGGTCAAATAAAGCCCCCGCAACAATATTCTTGTTTAAACCCGGCTGAATATGTTCCGCTTCATCTGCACTTAGTACTCTAGTTGGTACACTATACTCCCAGTGAAAAGTTGCGAGTTTTTTAAATACACCAAGTGTTTCAGGTCTCCTAGCAATCCACAAATACCCTGACTGCTTAAGTTGTAAATTAAGCTCACTCCTGTACTTTAACCAGAGCTCAATACTTCTCTTCATAAGTACTACGTGCTCAGGCGAGGTGAAGGAGGAGCGAAAACACCCAATATTCCTCGTAGATCCCCCTGAACCCAAGTACTTTTCCTCTAAGACAACTATGTCTCTAACGCCTCGCTTCCATAGCTCGTATGCTGTAAATAAACCACTCACACCTCCACCTATAATTACAACCCTCACTTTTCACCACCTGCGAGGAGAACTCTAGCAGCTACGGGAATTATTGGAGGCCTCACCTTGTATTCTGAGAGAGCCTCACTAAGATTTACACCAGAGAGCCTTGAAAATATCCTTGCAGCTAGTAGTACACAGCTTCTTCCCTGGCACGGCCCAAACCCTATTCTCAGGTATTTTCGTAGAACTTCAAAGTTATCTACACCCGCTTTAATAGCGTTAACGATATCATCTAAGGTCACGTCATGACAGCGGCAGATTATAATAGGCCTCTTTACCTCTTCACCCATATAGCCCTCACCTCTAAGCCTAGGCCTTTAGGGACCCTAACTGTGACTACGTAGGTCTTATTTCTCTCCCACACTCTTACAACTACACCCTCACCTACAATTTCACCTCTCCTACTCAGAAGAGTCACTTTGTCTCCAGGTTTAGGGGCCGGTAGAAATTCGTGGGGCACTATGACGTAGTCCGCTTCCGGCTTTGAGAGATCTACTACAAATGCTGCTAAGCCTGGGCATATAGCCACGCAGACACCGCAACCAGTGCACTTATCCCAGGAAACCCGTGGAAGCGCCACTATACTCTCCATTTGAATAGCCTTTACTGGGCAGAATGGAACACAGATATTGCACGGTATCTCCTCAGGGCACTCGAGAATAGCCACGGGACCCTTTAAGAGCCTCTCACGTGGTGGCATTAATCCAAGCTTCTCTAGCTCTTCTAGCTCTACAATCCCTGTCTCCCTGAACTTATATCTCTCCAAATTAATTCACCCGAAAGCCACTGGTGCAGGGAACTGCTTTCTCAAATCCTCTAACTCCTCCTCACTCACTGTTACTGACTCTTTTCCTCTCTTAGCTCTTGCAAGTAGCGGTGAGGCTCTGTACTCTTCCCAGAGAAACTTTAGAGTCTTCTCAGCTTCTTCGAGTGCCCTAGTAGAGTGAAAGGCATCAGCTATTTTAGAGGCAATAGCTAAAGCCGCTACTTTGCCTTCAAGTATAGCTGTAGTAGCCTCCTCTATGCCAGATACGTCACCGGCAATAAACATGTTCTTCACAGTTGTCTCTAGTAACCTAGTCCTTACAGGCGTAAAGCCTCCTAGCTCAGGAACATACTTTACAACAGCACCAGCTTGAATAGCAAGCCTTGAATCAGGCTCTAGACCTATAGCCAAGAGCACTAAGTCC